>NZ_JAWONS010000026.1:0-104256 GCF_033342255.1 Clostridium boliviensis | reverse complement strand
TTTTCTGAGCTGACTGCTATCAGCCCAAATTGAATAGATTATACATTATCCCGCGACATTTTTCAACTGTTTTTTTATAATTTATTCATCTACTTTTTATGCATCATTTTTCTTTTTTCAGATATTTCAGCGGTATTTTTTGTATAATTATGCAAAGCATTTAATATTATACATTTCCGTATACTTTACGAGTACTTTGAACAAACTATGTTTGAGGTGATAAAATCATGATTGATAACAGAGAACTTCCCATTGGATTTACCATGGAACTTGCCCAGCATTCGGACATTATGATTCAGTTTTCCGGACTCTCAAAGGAAGAACAAAACCGCATTATAGACGGTGCAAAAGACATTGTCAGCCGGAATGAAATGAGAAGCTACGTAGAATCCATGTTCGGAGAACCCAAAACATCTTTCTTTTAAAAAGTCCCCGCAAAAACTGATTTTTCGGTTTTATGCGGGGCTTTTGTAATCATTGCCCCAGACAGCTAATATATTAATAATAATCATTCCCAAAGGGGCTATTTATGAATCCATATATGACCACTGCCCAGGAAACAGCTGAAACCGGCTCTCTTCAGGTAGATGTGGTTTCCTCAGAGAATAACTATCCCATTCAGGACGCTGAAATTTCCATCACCTACACAGGAGATCCAAACAGCATCATAGAAAAGGTAACCACCGACAGTTCCGGTCAGTCCGAAAACGTCAAACTTACCGCTCCTCCTGTAAGCTTAAGCTTATCCCCTGGACTGGTGCAGCCTTATTCAGAATATTCTCTGTATATCACTGCCCAGGGCTTTGAACCCGTAGCCATAGCCGGAACGCAGATCCTTGCTGAGACGGAAGCCATTCAGCCGGTCAAAATGACTCCCATTAAGGACGAAACTACACCCGATACTCCCATTACAATTCCGGAACACACGCTATACGGCGATTACCCCCCAAAAATCGCGGAGGCTGAGGTAAAACCAATTGCAGAAACCGGCGAGATTGTATTAAGCCGCGTAGTTGTTCCCCAGACGATTATTGTCCATGACGGTGTCCCAACAGACCCAACAGCCACCAATTACTATGTTCCCTATGGCGATTATGTTAAAAATGTAGCCTCCAGCGAAATTTACGCTACCTGGCCCAGAGAGACCATCATCGCCAATGTTCTGGCTATTATGAGTTTTACCTTAAACCGGGTTTATACCGAATGGTACCGCAATCAGGGTTATGACTTTACCATTACTTCCTCTACTGCCTTTGACCATAAATGGATCTATGGGAGAAATATTTACGAAAGCATTTCTCAGATTGTAGATGAAATCTTTAACAGCTACTTATCCAGACCCGGTATCAAGCAGCCAATTCTGACCCAGTACTGCGACGGCAACCGGGTAACCTGTCCAAGATGGATGTCACAATGGGGAAGCAATACCTTAGGCGAACAGGGCTATTCTGCCATTGATATTCTCCGTTACTATTACGGAAGCAACATGTACATCAACACTGCAGAGCAGGTATCGGGGGTTCCCTCTTCCTTCCCAGGATATGAATTGTCTGTGGGCGCTTCCGGTGACAAAGTCCGTCAGGTACAGGAACAGCTTGATACCATTGCCGGTGTTTATTCCAGAATCCCCAGAATAACAGCAGATGGGGCTTATGGGGAAAACACAGCAGAGGCTGTCCGCCAGTTCCAGTCAATATTCAAACTCCCGGTTACAGGAGTCATTGATTTTGCAACCTGGTATAAGATCTCAAATATTTATGTAGGCATCACCAGAATTGCCGAATATTCTTAACGTGTAAAAGGGATATTCGATCCGATACATAATTTGTATCAGACCGGATATCCCTCTGCTTTATCACAGGCTAACACTCATCCCTCGCCTCCCAGTAAGTCTGCGGCAACGTAGCCTAAGAGAGCCAGTGCAATCCCTCCCAGCAGCTCATAAATCTCCACGTTATTCCAGGGCACATCCCACAAAATTACAAATGGAGAGGAAATCACCAGCCCTATTATCACCCGGTACATCTGGTGCTCATAACGGTTCAATAGCCCTTCCACAACCCGGGCAAATAATAGAATACCTGTCAGCATTCCAAGAAAATATGGAAACAAAACCATCCCATTTTGAATCAGTCCGTTAAAATCAAGAGCACCTGCCGCCCTGATACATGCATTATTGGTCTGCAGCACCGGTTCATAAAAGCCAAGCATCATCATAATCATTGACCCGCTTACTCCCGGCACAATCATGGTAGCTGCTGCCAGAAGACCCACTGCGAACAGAGTTACCACCCAGTATCTGCCAGATGAAAGATATTCCGCTCCTGAAGCCATGATAAAGCCCTCTCCGTTGCCGCCGGAAGCAATCGCAGACTCTGCCGCCCAGGTAATTACAATCACGATCCCGCAGGTAACACCGGCAGTCACAAGTCCTTTCCATAAATCATTTTTCTTACCGGTAAAAGCTTTACGGCTAAGAGCCGGAAGACCTCCTCCGATCAGCCCCAGAAATGAAAGCTTCGTTTGAAAGGGATATGTATGAAACAGATATTCAAATACCAGTGACAAAAAAATAATACCTGCAAATGCACCGATTCCGTAAGGAAGAAGGAGCCGCATACTTTTTACCGGTTCCTTAAACAGCCGGTTTACCGCATGTATGATCTGGTCATAGACTCCCATTGTAATGGCCAGCACTCCTCCGCTGATACCCGGCAGTATATTTGCCACGCCTATAATAACACCTTTTAGAAGCTCACCGATATACTTCAAGCAATTCCTCCTGCATTAATCCGTATATCCAATCCTATGCCAATTTAACCGCTTCTAACACATCTTTTACCTGAGTCAGCTTATAATCTGCAAGACTTTGATCAAATTCAAATCTTGTATCTATGACTGCCGCAATCATGACCCCTGCCCTGTGTGCAGCCGTGATTCCGATGGTGGAATCTTCCACAGCCAGACATTCTCCGGGGCTCAGTTTTAACTGTCTTGCTGTATATAAATAGATTTCCGGATCCGGCTTGCTCTTTTTAAACTGCTCGCCGCTGACCACTGCCTCAAAATAATCCCGAATTCCATTTTCCTTAAGAACCCGCTCCACCAGCTCCAGATGGGTGGAAGAAGCCAGAGCCAGACGGTAACCAGCCTGCTTCAGCTGCATTAATGTATCTGTTACCTCCGGACGGTAAATACTGCGATAATCAATCTCATCATAGATGTTTCTCTGCCGGAATTCCATTCTCAGTTCCTCCCAGGTTTGTCCGTTGGAAACCGCTCTCTCCAACACCTCCCAGCAGTCCTGTCTGGTAGCACCAACCATAGGAAACAGGTCTTTAAGAACCACATTGGGATTTTTCGTTCTGGCAAATTCCAGCTGATATTCCAGATAGACTACTTCACTGTCAATAATAACACCATCCATATCAAATATTACTGCCTTAATCATAATTCTCTCCTCTGTACTCATTCTGATTAAGACCATACGATATAAAAAGACCTTTTGTCAAGTCAAAATAAGAAACGGCCGAAAGCTGCCTGCTTACCTGCACCCTCCGGCCGCTTCCCGGTCTCAATACACAGCAGGGCGTTTTACCATAAATGTGTTATGCCCCAGCTGTCTTAGAGCCTGCTCCATCTTTACAGCATTGTCCATATTTCGGAATGCGCCTACACGAACCTTGTATAATCCGTCTTCATAAACTACAAAAGCCGGAAATCCCTGGGATTTCAATATATTGGTCTGATTCTCTGCAAGAGACCTCACCCGGAACGCCCCCGTCTGGATCTGATAATACTCGGTCTCGCTTTCCTCCTGCTGCTGTATGGTATTTAAAATACCATCGGCAATTGCCTGTGCGATCTCCTGAAAATGATCGTCAAAAATATAATTATCTTCCTCGTTATCTATAAATCCAGCCTCAACTAAAACGGAAGGAACATTCGTTCTTCTAAGCACTACCAGCCCCGGGCGTTCCACCGTTCCTAAATTGGTAAATCCCACAGAACCAAGGGCATCTCCGATATTTTTTGCCAGCATTCCCTCTACGCCCTTATTTCCAAAAACAAGGGTTTCAACACCAGCCCCGGTCCCAGGAACCGGCATAGCATTCCGGTGAATGGAGACAAATAAATCTGCTTCTGCATCATTGGCCATCATGGCTTTTTCCAGGGGTGTATTATAGGTATCGTCAGTTCTTGTATACCTGACATCAACTCCGTTTTCTGCAAGGATTTTCCCAACAGCAAGCGCAAGTTTTAAGTTATCATTTTTTTCCTGCCGCCCAATATATTCTGCACCCGGGTCTGCACCGCCGTGACCGGCATCTATTACCACGATCTTTCTCTCAGCCAAAAGAAAAACTCCTTTCACATACCTTTATTCTATAACGTATGTAAAAGAAGTGTTCTCCGTACCATGTTTCAGACCATGATTTATGCATTCTCTCCTAATTCCGCCATCACATCCACACCTCTTGGTCCAACCGGAGTAGAAAAAACAATCTGGGTGCTGGTCTTTCCGTACTTCTGAAGCTGTCCAATGAAAATATCCAGTTCCATGGTGCTCTGAAATGCCACCTTAATCAGCATGGAATAATCTCCAGTCACACAATTGCATTCCAAAACATTGGGTATGGAATCCATATAGGAATAAAACTGAATTTTATCTACCGGTAAAACATCCAGATTCACAAATGCAATGATGTGATATCCCAGCTTCATTGGATCCACAGATGCGTGATATCCGGTAATGATTTTTTCCCGCTCCAGCTTTTCAATTCTGGAGGAAACAGCAGGCGAAGACAAAAAGGTATTTTCTGCTATGTTCTTTAAAGATGACCGGGCGTTCTTTTGCAGTGTCAGCACTATTTTCTTATCAATATCGTCCATATCTTCCTCCTTGAATTAAAAAAAGCGCCAGTACCTCTAAAGTACTGAACGCTTTTGTTCTAACAAATTAAGCTTAAATCTTATTATTCTTTTCTTATCAATATCATAACCAATTATTAAATACTTGTCAACGTTTATTTTATTAAGGAAGGCATATTTTTAATCCGTTCAATAGCTTCCACTGTATTTTCATAGGTTCCGAATGCAGTAAGCCGGAAGTACCCTTCCCCGCTGGGGCCAAAACCACTTCCAGGAGTTCCCACAACGCTGGCTTCCTCTAACAGGCGGTCAAAGAAATCCCAGGAAGTCATGCCTTCCGGAACCTTTAACCAGATATAGGGAGCATTAACACCTCCGTATACTTCACATCCTGCTTCTTTTAAGCCGTCATAGATCACCTTTGCATTTCTCATGTAGTAAGCGACCTGATCTTTTAACTGAGCCTTCCCCTCTTTGGAATAAACCGCTGTTGCCGCTTTCTGAATGATATAGGGTGCTCCGTTAAACTTGGTTCCATGACGTCTTGCCCATAGGGAATGAAGTTTGACTCCGCCCCGTTCCAGAGATTTGGGAATTACGGTAAAGCCGAGGCGTACACCGGTAAACCCGGCATTCTTTGAGAAAGAACGGAACTCGATGGCACAGGTTCTGGCACCCTCGATCTCAAATATAGTGTGGGGCACATCTTCCTGTGCAATGTAAGCCTCATAAGCGGCATCGTAAAGAATGACCGCTCCTGTTTTATTGGCATAATCCACCCATACCTTTAACTGGTCTCTGGTGAGAGTGGTTCCGGTTGGATTATTTGGAACGCATAAGTAAATAAGATCCGGAGTCTCCTCAGGCAGCTGGGGAACGAACTGATTCTTTGCTGTGCACGGCATGTAAATGACATTGCTCCACTTTCCTGTCTTCTCATCATATTCGCCGGTTCTTCCAGCCATGACATTGGAATCCACATAAACCGGATATACCGGATCACAGACTGCAATTTTACAGTTTTGATCAAAGATCTCCTGAATATTTCCGCAGTCGCTCTTTGCTCCGTCAGATACAAAAATCTCATCCGCCGATATCTGGCATCCTCTAGCAATATAATCTTCCCCGGCAATGAGTTCTCTTAAAAAACCATAACCAAGATCCGGCGCGTATCCATGAAATGTTTCAGCCTTTCCCATCTCGTCAACCGCTCCGTGAAGCTCTTCAATAATAGCCGGAGCAATGGGTTGTGTTACGTCACCGATTCCAAGACGAATCACCTTTTTATCTGGATTTGCCTCTGTATAAGCATTTACCTTTTTTGCAATCGTGGAAAAAAGATAGCTTCCGGGTAATTTTAAGTAGTTTTCATTGATCTTAAGCATAAGTTCCTCCTGATTTTAAAAATTATTTATGTCAAACTCTCCCTCAAACACTTCCACAGCAGGGCCTGTCATAAATACGTGACCGCTCCCCTCTCTGTCCCAGTGAATGGTTAAGTTTCCGCCTTTTAATGATACTAAAACCGTATTGCCGGTACGTCCGCAAAGTACGGAAGCCACTGCGCTGGCGGTTGCTCCGGTTCCGCACGCCCACGTCTCTGCGCTTCCTCTCTCCCACACACGCATACGAATGTGCTCCGGACTGATGACCTCTATAAATTCAGAATTGGTACGCTCCGGGAAACGCCCATGATTCTCAAAACCAGGCCCAATGGATACTAAATCCAGACTGTCAATGTCATCCATATAGTAAACTGCATGAGGATTGCCCATGGAAATACCAATAAATTCATAATCCGTTCCGTCAACACAGATCGGCTCCGGAATCTGACTGGTTACTTCCGGGATTCCCATATCAACCGTTAAGAGAATTGCTTTTCCATTCTCCTCTGTCACTTTTAAATGTCTGATTCCGGCTCCTGTTTCCACATCAAATTCCGTCTTGTCTACCAGATGATGATCAAACACATATTTTCCCACGCAGCGGATTCCATTTCCGCACATGGGACTTTCTGACCCATCTGCGTTAAACATACGCATACGGCAGTCTGCCACTTCTGACGGGCAGATCAGGATCAGCCCGTCAGATCCGATTCCAAAATGACGGTCACTGATTTTTATAGAAAGCTCTGCGGGATTTTCCACATCTTCTTCAAAGCAGTTGATATACACGTAATCGTTTCCGATTCCCTGCATTTTAGTAAATTTCATCTTGCTCCCCCACTATTATATATTAATAAGACTCATAATCATCTGGGCGGTTTCCACCATGTTGGTGCCGCTATCCATGCTGCATTTTTGAATATATCGGTGTGCTTCTGATTCTGTCATATGATTCCGTTCCATTAACAATTCTTTCGCCTGTTTTATCAGTTCCAGTTCTTCACTGTTTCTCTCCTTTGGCTGGCTCTTTAATTTTTTCCGCCTTTTTGCCATGGACTCCATCATCATTTCCAGAGTGCTTAAAAGATCCTGAACCTTTAACGGCAGGCCAAGACAGACTATGTCATCCGGTGCTCTGCCGCTCCACTGACTGGGAGATGCGACTAAAAGCATCCGTATCCCGCCCGGAAGACAATCATAAATCTCCTGATACATCATATCTGCAAATCTGCCGCCGCAGACTACTATTCCGCTGCCCAATTCATCCGCACTGTTTAAAGCCTGGGCACCCGAGGTGCAGACTGCCGAGACTGTAAAACCGTTCTTCATCAGTATATTCTTTATATTTTTCGCATCCTCTGCCTTTGAAAATGCCACAATCACATTGGTCAAACACTCTCACCTCCAGATAACAGTATCAGTGAACAGGATCTATTAATACTTGTATAAGTATTCTTCCACTTCCCAGTCTGTTACCTGTGTAAGGAACATTTTCCATTCGGCATCCTTGGCTTCTAAATATTTGGTATGAATGTGTTCGCCCAGTATTTCCTTCATAAACGTATCCTTACGGAATGCCTCAATGGCCTCACCCAGTGTTTCCGGCAGCTGTTCAATTCCTTTGGAAGCCATCTCCTCTACAGACATGGAACCTCCGTTGAAGTCCACGTTCTCAGGCGGAGTCATCTTCTTTTCAATTCCGTCAAGGCCTGCTGCCAGACAGGCGGCAAGAGCCAGATAAGGGTTGACTGCAGAATCCGGACTGCGCAGTTCAATACGTGTACTTTCTCCTCTAGCGCAGGGAATTTTAATAAGAGAGCTGCGGTTTGACTTGGCAGACCATGCGATATAAACGGGAGCATCATAACCTGGCATCAGACGTTTATAGGAATTAACCAGAGGATTGGTTAATATTGCCATTCCCTTCATATGGTAGAGGATACCTGCCATAAACTGATATGCGGTCTGGCTTAAGCCCAGCTCATCGTCTTTGTCTTCAAACATATTCCTGCCTTCCAGATCCGAAAGGGACATATTAATGTGCATTCCGGAACCATTGACACCCGCTTTGGGTTTGGGCATAAAGGTAGCGTGAAGTCCATGACGCTTGGCAATGGCCTTCACTGCCATCTTAAATGTCATAATATTGTCCGCTGTTACCATACCTTCCGCATACTGAAAATCAATCTCATGCTGTCCCGGAGCGATCTCATGATGAGATGCTTCAATCATAAATCCCATCTCTTCCAGAGTGAGAATCATATCTCTGCGGACATTCTCTGCCTGGTCAATGGGAGCCACATCGAAATAACCGGCCATTTCATGGGTATCAGTCGTTGGAAGTCCCTCTTCATCCATATGAAAAAGAAAGAATTCGCATTCCGGACCTGCATGAAAAACAAAACCCATATCACTTGCTTTTTTCAGCACCTTTTTAAGTACAAACCTGGGGTCTCCTTCAAAAGGAGCCTGGTCAGGACAATGTACATCACACATCAGCCTTGCGACCTTCCCCTGCTGGGGACGCCATGGGAATATCTCAAAGGTATCCAGATCCGGATACAGATACATATCAGACTCTTCGCTTCTAACAAATCCTTCTATGGAAGAACCATCAAACATGCAGCGGTTTTCCAGCGCCTTTCCCAACATATTCTTTGTAATTGCCACATTTTTCATCATGCCGAATATATCCGTAAACTGAAGACGGATAAATTCCACATCTTCTTCTTCCACAATGCGGAAAATATCTTCTTTGCTATACTTGCTCATAAAACACTCTCCTTTTCTCATGATTGAATAAAGAGCCCCGGCTATTTCGGGACTCTCCGCCACTAATGCGATCCTTGCGGAGCGTCTCTGCTCTATGGGGAACGGTCGTTCCTTCAGAAAATAATACCAGAAAAAAGGGTGGGCAAACACAGCCTCAGTACAATGGACCATCTTCGCACCACCCCGTCATATGTGTAAAATATAACAGCTGGAAAAAAATTTGTCAATGTTTTTTAACTTTTGTTCTGATACCGAAGAGCCCTGACCGCATTTAAAATAGCAAGTACGGATACACCTACATCACCAAAAACAGCCGCCCACATAGTAGCCAATCCTGCTGCCGACAGAATCAGGATCAGTACTTTCACGCCTATTGCAAAAATAATATTCTGTTTTACAATAGCAACCGTTTTCCTGGCGATCCGTATGGTATCAACCAGCCGGGTCAGCTCGTCAGTCATAATTACCACATCAGCGGCCTCAACGGCTGCATCCGATCCGATCTGGCCCATGGCGATTCCCACATCTGCACGGGCCAGAACCGGTGCATCGTTGATTCCGTCTCCCACAAATGCCAGCGCTGCATCTTTATGCTTCTTAGCCAGCAGCTCCTCAACTTTTCCTACCTTATCGCCAGGAAGAAGACCACCATGTACCTCATCAAGTCCAAGCTTTTCACCTACCAGCTTTCCTACTTCCGGTTTATCTCCCGTAAGCATTACAAGCTTTTTCACTCCTGCTGCCCTTAAGCCCTTCAGTGCGTCAGGCACGTCTTTTCTGATTGTATCTGAAATAGTCACAGAACCAAGATATGTGTTCCCGTCTGCTATATAAAGCGTTGTTCCTTCTGCCGGATTGCTGCCAGTTACAGTAATCTTCTGCTGCTCCATGAGTTTTGCATTCCCGATATAGAGCTCTCGTTCTGTATTCTGTACAGAAACGGTTGTTTTTACTCCAAGTCCTGCAAGCTCTTTCGCTTCACCTACTTTTGACTGATCCAGTGGTTTCTTAAAAGCTTCTTTTACAGACTGGGCAATTGGGTGGTTGGAATGAAACTCCCCATATGCAGCCAGTTTCAGAAGTTCTTCCTTCGTTCCTGTCAGAGGGTCCACGCTGGTAACCTGGAATTTTCCTGTAGTCAGGGTCCCTGTTTTATCAAATACAACTGTATCAAGATTAGCCATAGCTTCCAGATAGTTGCTGCCCTTTAAAAGAATACCCTGACCGGAGGCAGCTCCAAGTCCTCCAAAGAAGCTTAGTGGTACGGATATTACCAGAGCACAGGGGCAGGATACAACTAAAAAGCTGCATGCACGGTAAATCCAGGTTCCCCAGTCTCCGGTGAAAAGCGGCGGAATCACGGCAAGCAAAAGAGCGAGCACTACGACAACCGGAGTATAGATCCGCGCAAATCTGGTGATGAAATTTTCAGCCCTGGCCTTCCTGGAGCTGGCATTTTCCACCAGCTCCAGAATTTTGGCTACTGTGGAATCATCAAACAGTCTGGTTACCCGAACCTCCAGAACACCATTTAAATTGATGGAACCACTGATAACCGGATCCTGATCCTTTATCTCCACAGGCATGGATTCACCGGTCAGAGCCTTGGTATCAAGGCTGCTGCTGCCTTTCACCACAATTCCGTCAAGGGGCACTTTCTCACCCGGCTTTACTATAATGATGTCATCAACTGCCACTTCATAGGGATCAACCTTCTCCTCTGTTCCATCACGAAGCAGATTGGCATATTCCGGATTTATATCCATAAGATCCGTTATGGATTTTCTCGATCTGTTCACTGCATAATCATTAAATAATTCACCCACCTGATAAAACAGCATAACGCCGACAGCTTCTTCCAGTGCGCCGATTCCAATAGCTCCAAAGGTGGCTACAGACATGAGAAAATTTTCATCAAATAACTGGCCGTTTCTTATATTTCTCAGTGCTCTTAAGGGTATATCATAGCCTGCAGCAAGATAAGAGATAATAAATAAGATCCAGTACCCGAATACTCTTCCCTCCATTAACATGGCAAGAGCAAAAAACACTGCACTGATGAGCAGCCGGATTCCCATAATTTTCTGTTTTTTTGTCATAACTGCTCCTTTTGCTTACCGAAGAACTTTAAATTCAGCTTCCGGCTCTATCTTGTTTGCTGTTTTTCTGGCTGCTTCTATAATCTCATCCACCCTTTTCTCTTCCACTTCCATGGTTAATCTCTGAGTCATAAAGCTTAAGGAGGCATGTTCAACTCCACTTAATTTTTTCACCTCATCTTCAATTTTAGCCGCACAGTTTGCACAGCAAAGGCCCTCTAATTTAATTATCTTTTTCATGTTTTATCTTCTCCTTTTAATAATATGTCTGATTTATTACTCGCTGATGTGTTCCATCCCCTGAGCCAGGATGGTCTCTATATGACCGTCTGCCAGAGAATAAAAAACCGTCTTGCCTTCTCTTTTAAACTTCACCAGGCGCATCTGCTTTAATACCCGGAGCTGGTGGGAAATCGCCGACTGCCCCATCTGCAGCAGATTTGCAATATCACAGACGCACATCTGAGACTGGCTGAGCACATAGAGAATTCTAACTCTTGTGGGATCTCCGAATATTTTAAAAAAATCAGCAAGATCCATCAGCTGCTGCTCTTTGGGCATAACTTTTATGACCTGATTCACAACATTCTCATGAACGCAGATAAAATCGCACTGGTCGAACTCACCATCCTGAATGGCCCGTTTCTCTTCTTCTGCCATCTGGAACCTCCTTATATATTATTATATGAATATCTGTTCATATGTTAATATTATCATTTTTATGATATTTGTCAAGCTCATTTTGACAAGCTATTGACAGTTTTTCTCAGCAATGATAGAATGTAATTCCTTTTCCAAATCTAAACTCACATCTCAAATTCAGGAAAAGAGAATATTGATACCACGGTAGAGTCCCCGGAACATTATTCCGGAGAGCTGTGCTGGCATTTTTGCCTGCACTGACCGCTTGGAAAGATATTAGGACGTTCTACCAGTTATGACAGACCACCTACCTTTACGGCAGGATCTGCCCGCTGCAGGAATGACACGTTCACAAATATTACTGCCAGGAGGAATTTATATGATTCAAGTGGAACACATGAACAAGACTTTTAAAGTCGCAAGAAGAAGTGCCGGATTTTCCAATGCGGTAAAGGCGCTTTTTCACAAGGAGACTGACACAGTCCATGCTCTTTCAGACATCTCCTTTCGCATCGGAGACGGAGAAATGATAGGCTATATCGGTCCCAACGGAGCCGGAAAAAGCTCTACTATTAAAATTTTAAGCGGAATTCTCACACCGGACAGCGGAACCTGCCAGATCAATGGCCGGATTCCATGGAAGGACCGGAAGGAGCACGTAAAGGACATCGGCGTTGTATTCGGGCAGCGTACCCAGCTGTGGTGGGACGTTCCTGTAATTGATTCCTTTGAATTGCTCCGCGACATCTACGACATCCCCAAACACCAATACTTAACTACCTTAGAAGAGCTTACCAATCTTCTTGCTTTAGAAGAGATCTTAAAGACTCCGGCAAGACAGCTTTCTCTCGGTCAGCGCATGCGCTGCGAAATTGCAGCATCCCTTCTCCATACCCCGAAGATTCTCTTTCTTGATGAGCCCACCATTGGACTTGATGCAGTTTCCAAGCTTGCAGTCCGGGATTTTATCAGAAAGTTAAACCAGATCCATAAAACCACGGTTCTTCTTACCACCCACGATATGCAAGACATCGACGCCCTTGCTGACAGGGTTTTGCTGATCGGAAAAGGACGGCTTCTTTTGGACGGAACTCTTTCAGATTTAAAATCCCGCTGTAAACCCCCATGTGCCACCTTAGACGAGATTGTTGCATCCCTTTACCGGGAATTTCAGATATAGGAGGGCAGGATGAAAAAATACTGGTCTTTTTTCCGCATTCGTTTTATCAGGGGACTACAGTACCGCACTGCCGCTCTTTCCGGCATGGTGACACAGTTTGTATGGGGGGCTATGGAAATTCTTTTATTTAAAGCCTTCTATGAGGCATCTCCGGAAAGCTTCCCCATGACATTTGAAGCACTTTCCACGTATGTGTGGCTTCAGCAGGCATTTCTGGCGCTATATATGGTCTGGTTCTGGGAATCAGAGCTTTTTAATTCCATTATAACCGGGGATGTGGCCTATGAATTATGCAGGCCGGTCCGTCTTTATCATATGTGGTTTGTAAGGGGGTTGGCAGTCCGCCTTTCAAAAGCAGTGCTTCGCTGTATGCCAATACTCATTGTTTCCTCATTTCTCCCAGCTCCCTACGGGCTTACTCTGCCGGGAGATATTACAACCTGGGGAATCACTCTTTTGTCCATGACACTGGGACTGCTTCTCATCGTGGCTTTTAACATGATTGTATATATGTCCGCATTTTACACCGTATCCTCACAGGGAATGAAACTGGTCATTACCTCTTTAGCGGAATTTTTAAGCGGAGCTGTCATACCCATTCCCTTTCTTCCTGACCATGTACGTAAAATCGTAGAATTTCTGCCCTTTGCCTCTGCACAGAATGTGCCATTCAGAATCTTTGGCGGCGATTTAACAGGGCCTGATCTGTATAGCAGCTTAATAAAACAGGTATTCTGGCTGTTTGTATTTGTGCTCATCGGAAGTTTTATGGAAAAGCGGGTACTGAAACGAGTTGTCATACAGGGAGGGTGAAAGGAGGATTCCATGAATTCAATCAGACTTTATATCAATTTTTTTCTTATGCACTTAAAAAGCATGATGCAGCACAAAGTTTCATTTTTCATGACTTTAATGGGTCAGTTTTTAATCTCCTTTAACATCTTTTTGGGAGTTTACTTTATGATGACCCGGTTCCACCAGGTAAAGGGCTTTTCTTACAGTGAAGTTCTGCTCTGCTTTTCCATCACTCTGATGGCCTTTACTCTGGCAGAAACCATATTCCGGAGTCTGGATACCTTTGAGACTATCATTGGAAACGGAGAATTTGACCGTATTCTCCTCCGTCCGAAAAACAGTCTGTTCCTGGTTCTTTGCAGCAAGATTGAATTAACCCGCTTCGGCCGCCTTCTTCAGGCTGTAGTCATGCTGGCTTACGGGATTTCTCTCAGTTCCATAGTCTGGACTCCCCTTCGCTGTCTCCTTGTAGTGCTCATGATTCTTGGCGGAATCTTTGTTTTTGCTGCTATCTACTTAATTTTCGCATGCTTATGCTTTTTTACTTTGGAGGGGCTGGAATTTATGAATGTATTTACAGACGGAGCGAGGGAATACGGCAAATATCCCATTGGTATTTATGGAAAAAATGTGCTTTTTATCTGCACTTATCTGGTCCCTTTTGCCTTATTCCAGTATTATCCCCTGTTATATCTTACAGGCAAATCAGACAATTCCTGGTATATATTGCTGCCGCTATGCTGTCCCCTCTTTCTGATTCCAGCATTCCTTTTATGGAATTCAGGACTGAGACACTACCAGTCCACCGGTTCCTGACAATATAAAATGCATCCGTTCTGACCTGTTACGGCTGATACGGATGCATTACCATCTCTGTCTTTTTTCAATTATAAAATTAGTGTCCGCAGGACTCTCCATGATGGCCGCATTCATGCTCTTCGCTTCCCTCATGATGATGATCGCAAAGAGTATCCGGATCAAACTTAAGATTTCCTGACAGCAGAGAATTCACTGCCTCATCTACATTCCCTTCTACTCCAGGATATAATTTAATGCCTGCATCAGATAAAGCATTTCTCGCTCCTGCGCCAATGCCTCCGCAGATCAGAGTTTTTACACCTAAATTTGTCAAAAAGCCTGCCAGAGCGCCATGACCGTCTCCGTTGGTATCTGTGATTTCCTGTGATACCACTTTTTTATCTTCTACCTCATAGATTTTAAACTGTGTGGTTTGACCAAAATGCTGAAAAACATCTCCTCTGTCATAAGTAACCGCAATCTTCATAGCGTGACCTCCTGTTTTTTATTCAATCGCTCTTAAGAATATCATAGAATTATTTTGATCATATGTCAATAATTTTTGTCCTGTTATTAATGATTCGCCCGAATAATTTTGTAAAAACAATCATGGATACAGTTACGCTGATGAAATCTGAAATGGGTTCCGTATAAAAAATATAATTGACCCCCAGCCATGCTGGCAGCACTACTGCCCCAAGGAGGAAAATTATTTTTCGGAACATAGACAGGGAAATTGCCGCTTTTGCAGCTCCCATACCTGTAAATCCGTCTACAATTACATACTGAAGTGCCAGCGGGATAATTCCCATGGTATAGATCTTTATCCCACGGACTGTTTCATCCACATAGGATTGGTCTCGTGTGAAAATATGTACAAAAAGCTGAGGAACCGTATGGGCGAGCAGGAACATGACAGCCGTAAATCCAATCGCAAGCAGCGCAATACAACGCTCTGCCTGCCTGATCTTCTCCGGTCTGCCCGCACCCAGGTTATAGCCAAGGATTGTCTGGGTTCCTGTTGTAATGCCTCCCAGGGGCATGGTTACCATCAGCATGAAGCTCTGTACAATTGTCATACAGGTTAAAAGTCTTTCTGCGCTGCCTTCCCCGCCATAATGCATGATCACCTTATTCAGTGATATAATCAGCACATTGTCAAATGCAATAATAAGAAAAGGGGAAAGGCCCAGCGCAAGAATTCTCTTTATAACTTCCAGATCATAGCCCTCAAAGGTAATCGTAACCGGCAAAACTTTACCAAAAAGGAACCGGAGTACATAAATACAGGAAATGAACTGGGATATTACAGTTGCAATGGCTGCTCCTTTTACCCCCAGTCCGAAACCGAAGATAAACAGAGGATCCAGAAGGATATTGCTTATCGCTCCCCACAGTACTGTCTTCATCCCTATTTTAGAATATCCCTGACATACAATAAATGGATTCAGGCCTGCACAAAGCAGCGCAAACACAGTTCCTGCAAGATATATGGACAGGTATTGGTCTGCATAAGGAAATATGGTCTCACCTGCACCGAACCACAGGAGAATACGGTCCTTAAGCAAATATGAGCCAGCCATAATGAATAGAGAAAAGACTAGTAAAAGCATAAAACAATTGGCAAGAATCTGACTGGCTGCCCTCTTATTTTTTCCTCCCAGCCGGATACTCATAAGGGGAGCGCCTCCTGCACCCACTAAAAAAGCTACAGAAGAAATCAGGGTTACAACCGGACCGCAGATTCCAACTCCTGCCAGGGCAGATTCCCCAATTTCAGAGATGTTCCCTATATACATGCGGTCTACAATACTATATAAAACACTGACAAATTGAGCCAGCATGGAGGGTACCGCAAGCCTCCATACCAGCCCTTTTATATGATCTGAACTTAAATCGTTTTCTTTTTTCACTTATAACTCCGTTATTTTGTCTGATTTGTAATTTCTCCCTGGGAACCGAACGTATAGGTGACTCCATCGATCTCCATCGTCTGATCATGGATCACTTTACCGTCCGGATCAAGATAATACAATTTTCCATCTGTTTGAATCCAACCGGTCTGTTTTTCAAAGTTTTTCATGTAGTACCGTTCTCCGTCAATGGTTTTAAAGCCATCCCCGGGGATAATGGAATCATAGTCTGCAAAGGACAATTCGATCGTAACATCGCCTTCAATGCCTTCCACCCTTCCCTTATCCGTGCACTGCCAGATGGTCCTGTTTTGGCAGTCATTGACAGTTCCGTACCTTGCATACCAGACATCATACGGAATCTGATTCATATCTATATGAAACGACAGCCATTTATTGTTTGCATAGACAATCGGACGGTATCCGGCATCTGAAACGGTTTTGCAGAATGCATTGATATTGTCCGTAATCTGCTGCCTGGAAAGCTTGTTATCAAGAAGATATTGGGATTCTACGTCATAAGCAATGGGGTACGAGATCCGGTAATCCTTGATCTGGCGAAGTACATACTTCGCTTCTTCCACTGCAGTCTGTGTATCAAGTGCCTGGGTATAGAAAAACACTCCGGTTCTGATCCCGTTTTCCGATGTATGCTTCATATTTTCCTCAAAATAAGGATCCATATCATTGAGGTAGCCAATCCGCACCATGGCAAACGAAACTCCATCCTCCGCTACCCGTTTCCAGTCGATCCCTCCATTGACCTCATTCTGTCTGTTTTGGTATTTCGTTACGGTAATCCCTTTTTTTAAAGCTCCTGTTATGGCATTACCGGATGCATCGATGTATTGTCCGTTTTCCAATTTCCAGGCTTGTGCTGAAAAGCCATCTAAAGGGGTTGCAAATGCCTCAGAAGCCATAAGACAGGCAACCAGATACGCGGCAATCCGAAATCTTATGTTTTTTTTCATTGTCTCCTCCAATTACTTCTTTTTATCTGTTTCATCCTCTTTTCGGAATGCATCAAGATCGTAGATCAGGGTTTTCAAGCTATACAAAAACCGGTCAAATGAACCGAATTTATATAGATTAATCAGCAGCATACCGATAGGAACAGCCAGAATCATACCTGCGATCCCACTTATTTTAAATCCCAGGTACAAGAATAACAATGTCATCAGCGGATCCAGCCCCATGGTATCTCCCACGATCTTTGGCTGTATAATCTGCCTTAATACCAGAGTCAGAACGTAAATCACAATCAGACCCACTCCAAAGGCATATTCACCAGAAACAATCCGAAGGAATGCCCATGGAATCAGAATGGTTCCTGTCCCAAGAATGGGAAGAAAATCCAGCAGTGCAATAATCACTGCAATTAAAAGTGCATACTTGACTCCCAGAATCAAAAAACCTGCTGCCAAAACACCTGCGATAACAAACATGATTTTAAACTGAGCCAGGAAATAGCCTCCCACCAGATGCTTTACGTCTTTTTTCAGATAATCGTAATATCTTGAAAAGCCCCTTGGCAAATATCGTTTCAGAATGGTAAGAATCTTATCCCGGTCCACAATAAAGATATAGGAAGAAAATATGGTTACTACGATGTAAACCAATGCTGCCGGAATGCTTTTTACAACATTTCCTGCAGCCATAAATGTGGGAGATGCAATTTTCTGCACCATTACATTTAGATATTCTCCGATATGTGTGATAAACAAATTAACAGAACTCTGAATCCCGCCAGGAAGAAAACGCAGAAGATCTTCCGCAATCAAAAGGATCTTCTGGACCTCAATCCAGGCCGAATCATAGTAAAAGGGGATATCCTCTATAAATCCTGCTGCTTCGGAAATCAGCTTGGTTATAAGAAAATAAAAAGCCGCAATAATCAAAGCCAGTACTGCTACCACAATCAGTACAGAACTGTGCTTTCTCACAATCCTCAGTCGTTTTTCCAGCAGACGTACCAGCGGGTTTGCGATTACTGCAATCACCCATCCGATTACGAATGGCAGAAAAAAATTCAGTAATCTGGGTCCCCACACACAGATGAAATATAAGAAAACAATAGGGATTATAATATTTAATATGATCCTGCAATATTTTTTAACCGTATCCATGCTTATCTCCTGCCTTTACCATACCCCCAAAAGCCCTGGTGATCAATACCTTTATGAAAGAAATTCCTCCAGGAAATCATAAAGCTGTCTCATCTCTTCATCCGTCCCTATGGTAATCCTTAAATACGAATCCAGCCTGGGCTGTTTAAAATAACGGACAAAGATCTGATTCTCCTTTAAAGCCAGATATATCTCCTCTGCACTCTTCTCCTTATGGCTGGCAAAAATAAAATTTGCCATGGAATCAGGAAATTTAAAACCAAGTCTGCTGAGGCGTTCCTTCGCACGCTCTCTTGTTGTAATGATTTTATCCAGAGTCTCTTTAAAATAGCGGTCATCCTTTACCGCTGCTGCTCCCAATATCTGGGAAGGCATATTCATAGTATAGGAATTATAAGAATATTTCACATCATTTAATGCACGAATCAGATCCCGGTTACCCATGGCATAGCCGATACGCATTCCCGCCATAGAGCGGGATTTACTGAACGTCTGAACTACAAGCAGATTTTCATACTTCTTTATCAGCCCTGCCGCACTTACTCCACCGAAGTCTATATATGCCTCATCTACAATCACAACCGATTCCTGATTATGTGCGATAATATCTTCCACTTCACTTAATGGCATCAATACGCCTGTGGGCGCATTGGGGTTTGGAAATATGATTCCCCCATTTTCCCTGTAATAATCTTCTTTTTTGATAAGGAAGTCCTCATCAAGTGCAGGTGTTATATAGGGAATCTGAAAAAGCTTTGCCCATACTTCATAGAAAGAATAGGTCACATCGGGAAACAGGACCGGTTTTTGCGAATTGAAAAAAGTAAGAAATGCCATAGCTATTACATCATCGGAACCGACTCCAACAAAAATCTCATCTTCCCCAATCTGATAATATTCACAAAGAGCCTCTGTCAGAACAGAGGAGGCCGGATCCGGATATTTTCTAAACAGCCCGTAATCCATCTCATCCATGGCCTTTTTAACGAAAGGAGAGGGAGGATAGGGATTTTCGTTGGTATTCAGCTTAATTAGATGTTCCCCCTTCGGCTGCTCCCCCGGAACATAGGGTGTCACTCTGCGTATATTTGTCTTCCATGGTTTCATCTTAAGTCCTCCTCACTGGCTGTCAGCCCGTATGCCCGGGCAATCTGTTTAAAGGACGGCAGCGAGCTCTCAATCTGCTCATAGGATACGCAATAAGCAATCCGCGCATAGCCGGGACAGGCAAAAGCACTTCCCTGAACCAAAAGAACGCGGTGCTTTTTACAAAGTTCACAGAACTTCCGATCATCCTCAGGAGTTTTTATGAATAGATAAAATGCACCTTCCGGTTTAATACACTGAAAACCATATTCTCTCAGGCTGTTGTATAGCAGTTCCCGGTTTCTGTTGTAAGCGGACAAGTTTACCTTTTCATCCACGCAGCGCAGAATCACCCTCTGCATCAGCGACGGGGCATTGACACAGCCAAGCACACGGTTAGCGATGGAAGCTGCTGCAATCACCGCCTTAGAATCCTCCACTTCATCCGGAATTACCAGGTACCCGATTCTCTCCCCGGGAAGAGACAATGATTTACTGTAAGAATAGCAGACCACTGTATTCCGATAAAACAGCGTCACATAAGGAACGTTAATACCATCATATGCCAGTTCCCGGTATGGTTCATCTGAAATTAAAAGAATTGATGTACCATATTCTTTCTCTTTTCGTTCCAGAATCTCTCCGATCTCCCTAAGGGTTTCGGAAGAATAAACAACCCCTGTGGGATTATTAGGAGTATTTATAATCACAGCCTTGGTTTTTTTCGTTATTGTGCATTCCAATTCCACAAGATTAGGCTGAAAGGTTTCTGTATTGGGCGAAATCACAGTAAGAACACCATCATAATTGCGTACGTAAGAACCATATTCCATGAAATAGGGGGCAAATACAATTACTTCGTCACCAGGATCCAGAATGGTTTTTAAAATTACATTCAGACCGCTGGCCGCACCTACTGTCATAAGGAGATTGTCTACATGAAAATGAGTCCCGAACCGCCGGTTTATGGACTGCGCAATGCCCTCTCTGACGTCCTCAAAGCCTGCGTTGCTCATATAACCATGAACCATCGTTGATTCTTCCTCGTTTATAATATCAATAATTGCCTGTTTCACTGCATCCGGAGCAGGTACATTGGGATTACCGAGACTGAAATCATAAACATTTTCTGCACCAAATTGTGCAGCCATCTTTTTTCCTTCTTCAAACATGGCGCGGATGGCGGAATTGTTTTCTACAAGGGGTCTCATCTTGTCTGCTATCATATCATCAATCCTTCCTTTATCCTGAAATGGTTTACGTGGATTATAACACATATGAAAATGGAGGTCTATTCTTAATTTACAATTCCTGATCTGTACTTAAGTCTGTTCTCCTCAGGGAATCTCTGACTCTTTCGTAACATTCATCGAAATCTTCATCCTTAACCTGGATCACCGTAAGCCCTGCCCTGACAGGCAGCAGCATCTTTGACATCCGGCTCATCATCTGATATCTTAATTCCTTTAATATGCGCCTGCATTTTATGATCATATCGTCTTCTCTGATATTCCGGCACAAAATCAAAATCTCATACTCCCCATCAAGGCATATGATGTCATCTTCTCTGAAAAACCGTTTCATGAACAATGCCTGTTCAAGAAATGACGGTCTTACCGACTCCTTTAAGGCTGAATCTATATTCTCATGATTGAACGAGAACAGCATAAGACCTGATGTTAAAAATCTGTGGCGGGTCAGATAATTCTGCATTCTTCCTACTGCAGCCTCACGGTTCTGGAAAAATCTTACACCTCCAGGCAGCATCGGAGTTCTGCATTCTTCCACCTGGCTATACAGTTCACCCAGCTCCTCAATATCCATCATAACTCCGTAAAAAAAACTGTCCCCGGATTTCACGGATAATCTGGAATGGCAGAGAATCCATTTGTAACCATTGCGGGTCAGGATCCGGTACTCCACGCCCTTTAAGCTCTCAGCCGGACTTACGGTCTCCGTCATGAGTCTTATTTTTTCCCTATCACCCGGGTGTATCATATTTAAAAGCCGATTCTGGAACAGTTCACTCAAATCCTCTATGCTGTAGCCAAGAATTTCAAGGAAGCGTGGGCTGGTATATAAAAACTCCATATCCTCTGATTTTCTGCAGCGGTAATACCCTCCAAGCATTCCGGAGCTTAAAAACTCCAGCTCATCATTCTTAAAGCGAAGGGTTCTGTTGGCTTCCTGAAGCCTCTTCTGTGCCAGTACCGTATCGTTAATATCCATACAGGCACTTACAATTGCAAATCTTCCGTCTTCTGCCTGTACTACCCTGCCTTTTGCTGTCATCCACAGCCAGGTTCCGTCTCTTTTCTTCATGCGGTGGCGGAAGTTATATTCCATCCCAGGTGTCAGAAAGCGCAGCATATGCTCCTGTATCATATTTAAATCTTCCGGATGCAGGAGATTTCGCCCTGTACCCTTGGTTTCCCTGGCGAACTCCTCATATGAATCATAATTGAGAATACGAAGCATCTCATTATTGGCAAAATACAAAGGAAGTCCATTTTCACAGTAAACTCCGATCAGGCCTCCCGGTGCCATCTGGGCAAAAATTGCACTTGCAGCCCATTGATTCTCTTCTGCAATGTTATTAAATGAGATGTTCTTTCCTGCAATTTTCAATACATCTCTCAGCATGTCCTGGGAATCTTTCAGCTTCTGCCTCTGTTCCATCTGCTCTGTGGCGTCACTTACCGCCCCATAGTAAAGACGGTGATCATCCTGCTCCCGTAAGAAGAATACACGCAGATGCACCCACATCAATTCTCCGCTGTTGCGGTAGCGCCGGAATGTACCTTCTGCACCCTGCAGGGGATTTTTGTAGGCTTCTTCAAAAATGTTTAATACCCAGTCCATGTCGTCTCTGTAAACCTTGTTTAACACGTACCGTTTCCGCTCTTCCATATCAACGGGGTTGTCTCCGGTTATTCGGTAATATTCCTCATTTACCCGAAGAATCTCGCAACGGTCCTCATATATCTCATACAAAGCGATGGCACCAAGCATATTATTAAGCATAGCTTCACTGATGATATTCTCATTAAATAAATCTTCCAGTTTCAACTGCTTTAACTGCCGTGCCTGGATTCCGCGGTAATCTAAGTTGTTATCTTCCTCCAGAAGCTTTTCCATTACTTCCACAGGAAGTGGCTGATGGTAATAAAAGCCTTGTCCGTAAATACAGCCGATGTTGATAAGGAAATCCACCTGTTCCTTTTCTTCCACCCCTTCTGCAATGACCTTTAACTGCATAACCCTGGCCATCCGGACAATGGTCTCCAGAATCCCCATTCCTCTGCCTTTGCTGTTTTCATTCATATCGAGGAATTTGGTATCAATCTTGATAACGTCCACATTCACATCCTTTAACATGTTTAAGGAAGAATATCCGCTGCCAAAATCGTCCATAAACACCGGGAAGCCAACTCTGCGCAAATCCTCCACCACTTTACGGATCAAATCGTAATCTTCTGCATATGCACTTTCCGTAATCTCTATTTCTAAATATTTCGGGTCAATGTCATAGCGGCTTACCAGCTGTCTGAACTTTTCCACTACATCAATGGCATAGATATCCATGCGTGACATGTTAACAGATATGGGGATGGGCCGCCGCCCTGCTTTCTTCCAGGCACTTAACTGTTTGCATACAAGCTCCCAGATATACACGTCCAGATATGTAATAAAACCGTTCTGTTCCAGCAACGGAATAAACTCTCCGGGGGCTATGATCCCCCTCTTTGGGTGCTTCCATCGGACTAAGGATTCCAGACCGATAATCTTGCCAGTCAGCATATTGCACTGTGGCTGGGCATAGAATATGAATTCCTTTTTCTCAAGAGCACGCTGAATCTCAGAAAGCAGAACCTGATCACTTTCCATCTTGCGCTTCATTTTGGGATCATACCAGCCCACCCGCTTTGTATAATTCCCTTTAACAGAATTCAGAGCTATGGCAGCCCGGTCATACATCATACTGACCGGAAGGCTTAAGTCCTCGACGCGGTATACGCCAAAAGCGGGCATGAACCCTGCGTTGCCGCCATACTGCTTGGCATATATGTTTATCACATCCTCCAGTTCCTCCAACACGGATAAATCATCAGGAATTAAAATAACAAAATCATCTCCGCCCATATAGCCGGCAACAGAAGTGTAAAATTTCTGAATCTCTTTTAAGTAATCACTGATTCGTATTAAAAAACGGTCTCCTTCATCTTCCCCATACCATTCGTTAAAAAGTTTAAAATGTTCAATATCAATGGCGACCATAAAGAATCCTGTACAATCAGTATTATTCAGCAACTGGCCCGCCTTATCAAAAAACGGCCCGTAGCGATAAAGACCGGTCATGGAATCCGTCTCTTCTCTTATCTCTCTGAGCCGCTTTTCCTCTTCTTCATCCTTTTTCTTTCTCTCATCAATATCCTGGATATAACACATAATGATGGTATCCTGATCTTCACCGCAGCGGAAAAGAACCAGTATCAGGTTAATCCAGCAATAACCATCCCCTGAAGTCTTTCTGCGAAACTCTCCCTTTAATACCCTTCCACTCTCATTTAATCGGTCAACCATTGAGGAAATATCCCAAAATTCCTCAAAGCTCTGCCTTTCATCCGGATGAACCATAATATTCAATGCTTCTTTAAGAATCTGATCCAGTGAGCCTTTTAAAGGCGACATCTCCAGCTTTTCGTTATCATGAAACAAAACCTTATAAGTATTCGCAAATAAATTTATTTCAATCAATCCGTCATATACCGTAGATTTGGTAAGATGATAGAATAAATTTTTACTCTTTTCATTCACAGGCCGGGACATCATAAGTCTGCAGTTTCCACTGCCCGGCCAGTCAATCAGACCGGATGTTACAGCCATCCAGACCTGAGAATCCATATTATAAAAAATTACAGGACTGCTGGTTTCCTCCATCCAGGGACAGTCCGTACAGGGAGCCTGTTTAACCCCTATTCCCTGATAGCAGTACATTCCTACCTGTAAATTCGGATAATATAATTTTGCCATATCATTGAGATATACAACCTTGTAATCCTGGTCAATTACGTAAATACCAGCTTCTCCGTTTTCACACGACATACGCTTCATAAGCTCCCGCCTCTCCTGCAATATATCTTTCTTGCAGTAACTAAATTAAGGTATATTATAGTATGAAAATGCCGTTTCCGTCAACACATTAACAATATACCGCAATAGAATTTTCCTTATTTTATTAATAAAATATTTATAAATGGACGAAACAAAAAAAGCATGACTTACCACCGCATCAGCCGCGGGATTACTCCCTAAGCTTTCTGCGGATAGCTGTCATGCCAAAACTATATTTTTACTGTAGTGCCTTCACCTGTTCTGCAAATTCATGGGACAATGTAAATCTTCCCACATAGCCGACTTCTCCTGTCATGAGAACACTGTAATCCTCTTTAATTTCCACTTCAAGGACTCCGCCTGGCATATGCACATACATCTTAGGATCTGTCAGTCCCATGCGGTACGCAGCGCCAGCAGCTGCACAGCCGCTGGTCCCGGATGCAAGGGTATAACCAGCGCCTCTTTCATAGATCTCTATCTCAATATTGGTACGGTCCAGTACTTTTAAAAGCTGGGTATTAATCCTTTCAGGGAAATACTCCGCATTTTCAGAATGCTTTCCAATCCGGCATACCAGATCTTTAGAGATATCATTTAACCAGATTACGCAGTGAGGATTTCCGATATTTACACAGGTAACACGGTAAGGAATGCTTCCAAAGAGCATGGTTTCATTTAAAACCTCTCGTCTCGGACCTGTTACAGGAATCTCATCGCTGTAAAAATTGAGTTTTCCCATGGAGACCTTAATTCTGGTTCCCTCTTCATTTAAGTACTGAATGGTTTGTTCTCCGCTTAATGTGGTGACCACGAATTTATTCTTCTGGACATAACCGGCATCCTTTAGATATTTTCCAAATATGCGGACTCCGTTCCCGCTTATCTCTGCTTCACTTCCGTCAGGATTTAAAATCTTTACTTCCAGCTTATCCTGCCCCAGTATGGGGCCTACCAGCAGACCGTCTGAGCCTACCCCAAAGTTCCGGTCACAGATGAGTCTGATATTCTCCTTTGTCAGCCGGCATTCATTCTTGTTGGGATCAAAAATCAGATAATCGTTTCCCAGACCATGATATTTTTCCAAAGTAATGTTCATTTTTATACCCCTTTCCCATGCTTCACAATCGTGTCACACAGTTCATTATAAGATATTCCTGCAGCTGCTGCCTCCTGAGGGAGTAAGCTGTAAGGTGTCATTCCCGGTAATGTATTTGCTTCCAGACAATATATGCTGCCGTCCTCTGCCATCATAAAATCCACTCTGGAGTAATAGCCAAGCCCAAGAGTCTTATGTACTCTTAAAGCCAGATCAGCCAGATAGCCTGCTTCCTTCGCCGACAGGGATGCAGGACAGATTTCCTCTGTCTTTCCAGGCTGGTATTTGTTCTCATAATCATAGAAACCACATTTGGGTATGATCTCAATAACAGGAAGAGCAGTTCCTCCCAGAATCCCTACAGAAAATTCTCTGCCTGAAATTTTTGCTTCTGCAAGTATGGCAGCTTCACAGGTAAATGCAGTCTCAACTGCCTTTATCCACTGGTCATCTGTTTCAACGATGGAAACGCCAATACTGGATCCGCAGCCGCACGGTTTAACAACACAGGGGATTTTAAAAGGCTCCGTATTTGTTCCCTTTTCGTAAAGTCTCCAGTCCGGAGTAGGAATATTCGCATCCCGCATCAAAAGCTTTGCCAGGTGTTTATCCATCGCCTTAAAGCACCCTTCGTACCCGGTTCCAGTATATGGGATCCCGTATCCGTCAAGAACTGCCTGAATCTGTCCGTTTTCACCCGCTCCTCCGTGAAGCGCCAGAAAAACCGTCTCCGCCTGCATACACGCTTCTATTACCCGGCTGCCCAGAATCCTGCGATTGCTGCCGATTCGTTTTAACTGTTCTAAATCCGGAGCACTTTTTCCAATATGTCCGGTAAAGGTTTCTCCGTCTTTCAGGCTTACAAACCGGATCTCTATACCATCAGGGATTCCCAGATAGGAATCCACAAGACATACTTCATGTCCCTGTTCCATCAGCGCGTTTGTAATCATGGCACCCGATGATAAAGAAACCTCCCGTTCGGGGCTGTATCCGCCCGCCAGTACCGCTATTTTCATCGTTCATTCCTTTTCATTCCATTATTTGATTGATACCTACTATTATAAACAGCACAATCCATCATTTCTATTCATATAATGCTTTATATATTGCAAAAAGTGTTGTATTATAAAATCGACGGGAGGTGTAATCAGCCATAATGAATAACTATGAAAAGCGGGGATATCTAAACAGCGATTTTAAGCTGTTTCATCTTCTCGATGAAGGAAACCAGAACTACGAATACCATTATCACGATTTTGATAAAATCATTATTTTTATTCAGGGATCTGTGACTTACCGGATTGAAGGCTGTGCTTATTCCCTTGAACCGTATGATATCATCTTAGTAAATCAGAATGACATACATAAACCAGACATAGCTTCACATGTTCCTTACGAGAGAATCATCGTCTATCTTTCTCCTGGATTCTTGCATGCATACCAGTCCGAGGCCTATGATTTAAGTGCATGTTTCCAAAAATCCAAAGAACTCCATTCTCATGTTCTGAGGATCCATTCCATGGAGAAAAGCAGCCTGTATCAGACTCTTGCCAACTTAGAATATGCCTGCACCCACGACGGCTATGCAAAAGATTTATACTGCCAGGTGGTCTTTCTGGAATTCATGATCCAGTTAAACCGTGCCTCACTGACAAACCGGGTCCAGTATCTGCCCCCTTCCACCGGTGATGCCAGAATCTTAAGCATGATGGATTATATTAACAGCCATCTGACGGATGATATGACGGTGGACTCTATTGCAGAAACATTTTTCATCAGCCGCTACCATCTGATGCATCTTTTTAAAGCTGAAACCGGATATACACTTTTCGATTATATCACAGAAAAACGGCTCTTACTTGCTAGAGAACTCATAAGAACTGGTATTTCCGTTACAGAAGTATGCTTTTCCTGCGGATTTAAAAATTATTCCACATTTTCAAGAGCTTACAAGAATAAGTTCCACATTTCTCCCTCTGATACCGTAAAAGGGGACACCATTCTGCTATCCTATAACAGCTGAATAAAAAAAGCGCATGAAACCGGTGTTAAACCGGAACCATGCGCATAACTATTCATGCCTTCCATTATTCTTCCAGGAACAGAAAACATATAAGGCGCCAGTCACTGCCAAATAAAACCAGGTTGCCGGATTGCTGAACCAGGTTGTAAAAAATGACAGAATCAAATACATGGCAAACTGGGCATAAAACAGATAACCAATGGGATTTCTCACCCGCTTTATAAACCGCATCAGGAAAAATCCAACAGCTCCCAGGATACAGCTGAACAAAAGCACTCCAATAATGCCAAAATCATAAAACGAATCATAAAACAAAGTGACTGTTGTCAGCTCTTCCTTTGTTACATAAATAGGGAAATCCACCAAAGCAGGCACCAGGAATTTAAGTCCGGATAATGCCCACAAAGGGAACAGCATTCTAAGTCCAAACGTATGGGATGGAAGCCATTCCACCAGGCAGTTGAAATTATCGTAGTTATTGGCAATATACATGTACGGCTGCGTGATAAAAATCGGCATCTGGCTGTATTTCATCTGAAAAATACCATTTAAATAAGTGACATCATGTCCCCTGGCTATGGTAAGAATTATATAGATGGGAATCATACCTGCCAATAGTCCTGCCCCATATATAATCTTCAGCCTGTTCTCCATGGCAATATAGGTGAGAATTGCCAGACCTACTGCCAGAATCAGCTGAAAGCGGGAAACGCATAGAACCGGGATCACACAGGCAATGAGATCCATAAGCACTGCCAGGATCAGCCTGATCCCATTCCTTCCCTGTTCGATGCTGATATACAGCACGGAAAGAGCAGGTACCAGAACACAGGATACCGTGAAATAATGGAGCCCTGTGATGTGAAACGTAGAATATGCATGAGGCATTCCCTTGATAAAAAATGGAATAAATCCAAGAATCGCCGCCTCTGCAAGGAATGCTAAAAGTGACAGTACCGTAGTGATAAGCATCGCCAGAAAAAGCGGTTTTTCATATCCCTTAAAGCTGAACCATCTGGACCGCTGTCCTCCTGATGCGCCCTGCGTTCTGATCAGAAACTCATACGTCCCCCAGAAACCTAAGTATGCCAGCAGAAAGCAGAACCAGGTGATGATACTCCAGTCGGATGACAGTTCTGACAGCTTTAAGCATGCAATGCCCTGTCCTCCCACCCAAAATAAGGAAAATAATCCCCGTAAATGAATGATATTCTCTGTTCTACGGTAATCACACCAGTAGAGAAAGAAAGCTGCAAGCATGAGAATCAAACCGGAAAGCCAGTAATAACCGGCTCTTGCAAATAGATAAGATGCTGCATAACTGATCAGATAAACGCTCATTGTAACATATCCCCTTTTGTAAATAATCACCTTTTACCCTTTTTTTGAAAAAATGCAGCCGCCTTCATGGCAACAGCTGCATTCTTTCTATCATCAGTCTATTATGAACGGCTGATAAAATCTTTCATATAATCTTCCACTTCTTTTACAGTTGCAAAGGACATGGCCTTATTGGCAACTTCCTTAAGCTCCTGTGTGCTGTAACCCGTAATCAGCTTTCTTGCATTTAAAATTGCAGATGCACTCATACTGAACTCATTTAAACCAAAAGCAAGAAGAAGCGGTATTAACAATGGATCGCTTGCGGCTTCTCCGCACATACCAACCATAATTCCTTCTTTTCTTCCGCATTCAATCACATGGCGGATGCTTCTTAAGACGGCCGGATTAAGAGGAGAGTAAAGATAGGATACTTTGTCATTGCCCCGGTCTACAGACATGGTGTACTGGGTCAGATCATTGGTTCCGATACTGAAGAAATCAACTTCTCTGGCAAATACATCTGCCATCAGGGAAGCTGCCGCTGTTTCCACCATGATTCCAACCTGGATATCTTTATTATAAGCAATGGAGTTTTCATCCAGTTCTTTCTTAATCTCATCTACGAAAGCTCTCGCTTCCCGATATTCTTCCAGACACGTTACCATAGGCACCATAATCCGGATATTACCAAATGCGCTTGCTCTTAAAAGTGCGCGGATCTGAGGACGGTATACATCTTCCTTCCTATCCAGACAGAAACGAATAGCACGATATCCAAGGAACGGATTCTCGTCCTTTTCCAGACCCATATAAGGGATTTCTTTGTCTCCGCCGATATCCAGAGTACGAATGATAACCGGTTTCCCGTTCATAGCAGCCGCTACCTTGCGGTATGCCTCAAACTGCTCATCTTCCGTGGGCATGCTTGACCGGTCCATAAAAAGAAATTCCGTCCGGAACAGACCGATGCCTTCTCCGTCATATTGAAGAACCTTCTCCACATCCTCCGGCTTACCGATATTGGCAACCAGTTCGATAGTCACACCATCCTTTGTGATAGTTGGCTTTCCGATGTATTGCTCCAGTTCCTTCTTTTCTTTTAAGAATGTATCCCTTTTCGCTGTGTACTCTTCCCTTACTGCCTGATCCGGGTCTGAAAAAACCACTCCCTCTGATCCATCCAGTATCAGCTCTGTGCCATCTGAGATCTGGCTCATAAAGCCATCCACTGCAACCACTGCAGGGATCTCTAAGGCTCTGGCAAGAATGGCACTGTGAGATGTCTTTCCGCCCAGCTCGGTTACGATACCGGTTACGTTTAACGGATTGATTCCTGCTGTCATGGACGGTGTTAAGTCCCTTGCCACCAGAATGCTTCCTGCAGGAAGAGATCCGATATCCACGGAACTGACTCCCAGAAGGATCTTCTGCATACGGGTTTTAATATCACGCATATCCGTAGCCCGCTGCTGCATCAGCTCATCTCCCATGGAGGCAAACATATCAGCATACGTATTGCATACGGTTTCGATTGCATATTCACTGTTAACCGTCTCTCCAGAGATGGTATTCTCGATTTCACCAACCAGCATGGGATCAGAAAGCAGCAGCAGATGGCCGTTAAGAATCTCAGCTTCCTTTTCTCCGACTCTTGTGGCAAGATCTTTTGCCAGAGCATCGGTTTCCTCCATGGTCTGGTTTAAAGCCTTCTGAAAGCGGGCTTTTTCCGCATCCACATCTGTGATTGTGTCTTTCTTAATCTTCAGTTCTGTCTCTTCTACGATAACGGCTTTCCCAATTCCAATTCCCGCAGATGCGCTTGTTCCTTTAAACATAAAATCCTCCTTATTAATTAAAAATGAAAACATCTATTCACCAAGGCCCCCCTCAACAGCCTTGATCATGGTCGCCAGAGCTTCCTCTTCGTCTGCTCCCTCACAGACAAAGGTAATTTCATCGCCGCTTTTTACACAGGCACCCAACACACTAAGTACACTTTTGGCATTGGCAGTGGTGTTCTTAAAACGAAAACTCACTGTTGAATTAAAGTTCATGGCTTCCCTACAAAGAATCCCCGCCGGTCTCAAGTGCAGACCGGTAGGATTCTTTATAACAACTTTAGCACTGACCATACTGAATTTCCTCCAAACTTTTTACATACTAATCATCTGAATGACCAGTCTTTTACTGTGCAGAACTTTCTGTCGTCTCAGACACAGTGGTGCTTTGCGTCTCTGTCGAAACCGTGTTTTCTTTTGCAACCGTAACATTGAACGGTGTATACACGGTGACTTCAAATCCTTCCGCAACTTCAAAATGAATCATTCCGGGATATGTGCCGGGATTCAGATCTGAAACATCAAGAACAGCATTTAAATTCTCTTCTTTTAATGCATCTAAATCTTCCTTCAGTCCCTTCACAGTAACATCACAGGTCTGCTTGTCAAAACTATAATTGTAATCCTCAGACATCCCCTTCTTGTCAAGGTTGCTTAACTGAAGGGTAAATACCCGGGTGGTCAGTGGCTCCACTTTCAGTTTTACGGATACGTCTTTATATTCATCACCTGCAATGGTGGTATTCGGCGGCAGATACTGGCTCAAATCCAGCCGTACTATTTTATCTTTTGTGGCACCGTCTATATTCAGCTTATCTGATGATACATCGATGGACGTCAGAGAAGCAAGCACAGATTTAGTTCCTGCAACAGCAACCGATTTTACATCTGACTCCAGCCCGGTATAGCGGTATCCCTTTGCAACCTGACCCGTAACTTCAAAATTAAGGGGAAGGTTCTTTGCTTTCAATATCTGAACATAATAATCAATTTGCGACTTGTTCACAGTCACTTTATCTGACAGGTTCAGCTTATTGCCGTTTGCATCATAAAACAGCGGCTCAGCAGTCGCATTGATATCTGAAGTCGTATTGGCGGCAATCTGAATTTCCACTCCCATATGGTTGATCTGTCCCACCAACGATTCCGGTCCTTCCACTGTGACATGATCAGGAACCAGATTAATGGTTCCAGGCTGGTAGCCTTCCTTGGCTTTTCCTTTGGTAACCACCTGTAAATCAAATCGTTTGGTCTGAAGCTGTTCCGTAATGATCCGGATTACCATAGGCTTTGCCGTAATGGTATCGCTTTTTACCAGACCTTCCTTATCTTTATTTATCTCCACTGTAACCGGAACTGCACCTGTTACATTGTAATCTTTCAAATCCACATATGCCTTAAAGTCTGATGCCTTTATCAGAGACCGGTCTCTGGTTCTCACCTGGTAGTAGACTGCCACCATATCCTTGCCGTCGATTTCATAGGTTAAGTCTGCTGCCTTTAAAGCCTCCTCATTACGAACCTCAACAGGAACAAGCTGGGAGTCACCAATGACAGGGTTGGATATGTTTACAATCGCCATCCACACGCCAAAAGCAAGCACCAGAGACGCAACTTTCAGTCCAAGGTTATTTAAGAGCTTTTCCTTCATTCTTACGCCTTCCCTTCAAAATCCTGAATCTGCTTCCTTCCTCTCCGGCCTGCTTTACACCAGCCAGAACGGTTCTCAGCATATCTGCATCTGCAATACGCTTTAAACCTCCTTCCAGTGCAACCGTCACCCTTCCGGTTTCTTCAGAAACCACGATGGTTATGCTGTCACTGACTTCACTCACTCCGACTGCTGCCCTGTGTCTGGTTCCCAGATCCTTACTTATGGTCATATTATCGGACAACGGCAGATAACAGGTCGCCGCTGCAACCCTGTTTCCACGAATTACCACAGCCCCGTCATGAAGAGGGGTATTATGCTCAAAAATATTAATCAGAAGCTGGCTGCTGACAATTCCCCCCACTTCTATCCCAGTCCTTTCAATCTCTTTTAAGGAATCACTCCGTTCAATCACAATGAGTGCTCCCGTCTTTACCTTCCCCATCTCAAAAGTGGCTTTTACCAGTTCATTAATTGTCTTATCGGTAAATCCCGAATTATCTCTTCCATCGTCAAAGGTAAGTATTCCTGTAAATGGATTCTTGCTGCCCAGCTGCTCTAAGGCCTTTCGCAGTTCCGGCTGGAAGATTACAATTACCATGGTCACTGCCGGAGCAGCGATCTTATTGAGGATCCAAAAAATATTATCCAAGCGGAAAACGTAAGCAAAGAGATAAAAAACAAAGATTACAATAATACCTTTGAGCAGTGTCCAGGCTTTCGTATTCATAATCCATGCAAGAAGCTCATAGAGCAAAACTGCTATGATAACAATCTCAACCAGATTCGTTTTTGATATTCTGGGAAGGAACGATACCCAGGAATACATATTATCTAAAAAGTTTGCCAAGTCATCCACCTCCCTATTTGTTCTTCTTACCTTTGCGGTCTCTGGAGTTTTCTGGCATTGATTTTCTGAACTTTTACATCAGGGGTGCTGACTGTCAGCTTGGGAACTGCCTTGACGTAATAATAATAGTCATCATCTTCAAACTGTACGTACTCCGTCCGCGAATAATCCACTGTAAATACAAAAAATGTGTAGATTCCTGCAAGTACAACAGAAACAAGGACTCCTCCAAAAAGTTCCAGAACAGATACCGATACATCCGCTGTAATGTCACCAATGAAAATAACACTAAGCTGTGCAATGGTTCCTGCAATAATGGCTATAATCCAGGAATAATCCATGGAAAGCCCCCGTATAATCACCACAATTAACAGTGCCAGAGTAAATGCAAGCACCATAATTAACATCAGTTTGTTTGCAAGCAGACTCTTCATCAACTGCATAAACTTCTGCATCTCATCTGCAGCCAAATCATTGGTCAGCACTCCCGCATTCTGTTTCACATACAGGAGCGTATAATAGATAAATACGCCGCAGCCCACCGGTATTACGGAAACAATTCCTCCGGAGAGTCCCACAATCAAAGGGATTGCATAGGGGATCTTCAATAGGAAAAAGACCGGTGTCAATATCAAAAGATAGCTGTCTCCTGGCTGAAAACCATAATACAGCAGGCCAACCACAAGGATAAACACTGCCATAACCAGGGTAACTTCCAGTGAAATTCCTGACAGATGAGCAAGCATAAAACTGGCAGCAAGAAAGGAAATTGCTCCATAAGGAAGAAAAGAGCAGACCAAAGCCAGAACCAGCGGGATAAGCGGTTCTGTCAGCTTCGTCATAAATCCAATATTCTTGTTCATCAAAGAAAAAGCCAGAAAACTGAATATAAATTTGATAACAGGAGTGATATAGATTCCATACCTTGCATAAAACTCTTTTAGTCGTTCTCTTAAGACAAGAAGGCCCATCATGATGTACGCCCTCCTTTTATTCTTTTTATTGATCTGGTATTTCCATCATATCGCTTGTCCAGCCTCTTTAATTTTGCCAGATAAACCTTGATTCCACGGCTGGCATACTCGTAACGCTTCATATATATAGAGATGCTGATAACCAGATAAACCGCAAGACCGGTAGCGTAGACAATGCCAACCTTTATTCCAGTATCCATCAGACTCTTTATGTCCATGGTATTCAACCAGCGTTCCATATAATAAAGTCCCCATAACAGAAGGCAGGCAAGAAAGCTGAACGTGTAGCTGAAAAAGGAGCGAAACAGCTTGCTGCTGACGTAGTCACTTCTAAAGTACCGGTTGATCGGAAAAATCCTTTTCCCTTCCTTTTTCTCAAACATCGCGAGATTCGTCATGATTTTTATTTTTTCTTCACTCAGCATATGGTCTCCTCACTATACCATAAGATATCACCTTATTATAGCATAGAACATGTTACTTTGCGAGCCAATTAAGGAATTTTTTATTTTTGAGAAAAAAAGCACAGCAAGACTGCTGCGCTTTTACTCATACCTCAAGGCATCAATAGGATCTTTTCCCGCTGCTTTGGAAGCCGGATAAATGCCAAAAAACAGGCCAACCAGTGCAGAAAATCCAACAGCCACGATAATTACCAGCGGTTTGATTACAACTGTCATTCCAAGAAGTGTACCTCCAAGGAAAACCAGCCCCGCTCCCGATACAACACCTATTATTCCCCCTATTGCTGAAAGGATTGCTGATTCAGTCAGAAACTGAACCATAACATCCCCGGTTTTTGCTCCAAGAGCCTTGCGAATGCCGATTTCACGGGTTCGTTCTGTTACGGAAACCAGCATGATGTTCATAATTCCTATGCCTCCGACGAGAAGGGAAATTGCGGCAATTCCACCTACGGCTGCAGACAAGCCGCCCATAACCTGATCAACGCTTCCCATTTCACTGGATACGGAATAAAAGGTAACATCTTCTCTTTTCCTGTTCTTCATATTCGCTATATACTGGGAAAATCGGTCAGAAAAGGTTTTCATATCGGTCCCCTCTTTTGCGTACAGCCTGATATTGTAAATCGAATCATTTGGCCATACCAAAATTGTCTCCGGCAGATAACCTTCTTGCTTTTCATCGGCTCCTCCCATCATGGCCTCTAATGGATTCACCTTCTTGCGGTATACTCCTACCACGTCGTAATCAGCTGTATCTCCGTAAAAAGTCGTCCGGAAAGTCTTTCCTACGGCATCCTCCGTGCCAAAAAGCGCTTTCGCACCTTTTGCCTCCAGAACAACATGATTTTTTCTGCCCTTTATATCAGCCTCATTTAAATTCCTGCCATATATAATATTAATCTCATGAACGTCGGGATAATTGGCACGAATACCCTCAAACGCAAATTTTACCTTGTTTCTGCCGAAAACAGCTTCTGCATTCTGCCTTGCATCAGCATCTATATAACTGATCTCATCTCCGTAAACTTCTTTGATCCGGTCAATTTCATCCACACTGAAATAATCACTGTCTCTCATGTCACTGCCGTCAGAGGGCCAGACATAAACAGAAGCCAGGGTTGTTCCCGCATCCTTGTAGATATCTGAAATCATAAACCTCATGGTATCACCAATGGATACAATGGCAATCACCGACCCGATACCAATGATAATTCCCAGCATGGTAAGAAGAGACCTCATTTTGTTCGCTTTTATGGCATGAACTGCCATAGTCATATTTTCAAACAGCATGTTTCCTCCTATTCATACCTCAAAGCTTCTATCGGGTCTGCCTTTGCTGCTTTCGAAGCCGGATAAAGCCCGAAAAATATTCCCACCATTCCGGAAAATCCAACTGCCAGAACAACCACAGAGGGTCTTACGATTACGGCCGTTTTTAAAACAGCTCCTCCAATCATTACAATTGCCACACCAAGGATAATTCCAATGATACCGCCGCATGCGGACATCAATGCTGATTCGGTTAAGAACTGAATCATAATATCCTTTGTCCTTGCGCCAAGTGCTTTTCTGATTCCAATCTCTCTGGTACGCTCTGTCACAGAAACCATCATGATGTTCATGATTCCGATTCCACCTACAAGCAAAGAGATCGCAGCAATTCCTCCTACAGCTGCAGACATGGCTGAAAGAGTGGTATCCATGCTTCCCATCTCATCTTTTACTGTATTAACCATAATTTCTGATTCTTTGCGTCCCTTTATTTTTGCTACATACCTGGTTATCATAGGCTGAAACTCTTTCATGTTCACTCCGTCACGTACATAAACGTTCAATACCCGGAATCTGCCGCCTTTCTTACTGACAACAGTATCAGGTATGAATCCTGCCTGATTCTGTCCATTCCCCAGAAGCATAGCAGCCATGGGTGACAGATCTTTGTGATACACGCCTACTACAGTGTACTCCTGGGTATCCTTATCAACCGTCATTCGGAAGGTACGTCCTACACAGTCCGCAGTACCAAATAACTTCACCGCGCCCTTATCTTCCAGCACTACGTGATTCGCTGCCTTTTTCACATCAGCTTCATTTATAAATCTGCCGTAAATAATATTCTGCGGCTGAACATCCGTAAAATTATAATCCACTCCCTGAAAATCGAACTTCACCTTCTTTAAGCGGTTCACAGCTTCTGCATCAGCACTTGAATTGGTGTCAATATACTCTATCTTATCACGGAAGACCTCTTTGACCCTGTCCAGCTCATCTCTGTCAAAATAATCCGAATAGCGAAAATCCTCCACTTCCCATGATACCAGAATTATGGCCCGGTTCACTCCCACATCTTTGTAAGCATCCTTAAATACATTCCTCATGCTGTCGCCCACCGACACAATGGCAATCACTGAGCCAATACCGATTATGATGCCCAGCATCGTAAGAAACGACCGCATTTTATTAGATTTTATGGCATGTATTGCCATACTCATATTTTCTATCAGCATAATGCTTCCCCACTCTGATACTCTGAATTTTCCTCTTTGCCCATCGATACCGGAATATTAGGAGTATCGCTGACCAGCTCGCCATCCCTAAAACGGATTATACGGTTGGTAAACGCTGCGATATCTTCTTCATGAGTAACTAAAACAACGGTTGCCCCTTCGTCATGAAGTTTAGAGAATAATTCCATAATTTCCACGGAGGAAGCGGAATCTAAATTACCGGTAGGCTCATCTGCAAGGATCAGCGGCGGTTCATTGGCAAGAGCTCTTGCAATGGCAACTCTCTGTCTCTGGCCTCCGGAAAGCTCATTTGGCATATGTTCATATCTGGTTCCAAGACCTACACGCTCTAAAAGATCCATGGACCTTTTTTCTCTTGCTTTTTTTGAAATGTGGGCATAAGTCATGGGAAGCTCCACATTCTTTAACGCCGATGTTCTTGATATCAGATTAAATGACTGGAATACAAAGCCGATTTTCCGGTTTCGTATCGCAGATAAATCATCAGACGGCATATCAGCAGTATCAATGCCATCCAGATAATAATGTCCCATGGTCGGCCGGTCCAGACAGCCAAGAATATTCATCAGTGTTGATTTTCCAGATCCGGACTGCCCCATGATAGCAACGAACTCGCCCCGCTTAATTGTTAAGTTCACCCTTTTTAATCCCAGAACCTTAATGGAACCGGTATCATAGATCTTTACCATATCAACCAGTTTTATCAGATCCTCGCTGACATTTTGGGTAATATAGTCAGGGACCACTTCTTTCTTTTTCCACATACTAAATCCCCCTTACGATTGAGACGGAAGCACGTGAACCGCCATTCCATCTGAGATCATGGAGGATGGAGCTTCAATCAGCTGGAGACCTTCTGATAATGCACTCTCATCTTCCGGTATAATCTCCACCTCGATATCACTTTCTACACCTGTTTTTACAGGAATATATTTTACTGTGTTATTGACAACAGACGCAACTGCCATGCTTCCATCCGGATTCTGGATCAGCGCGGAAATGGGAACCACCCATACATCTTCTGCTTTTTGCAGTTCAATCTTGGCCTTTGCTGTAATTCCAGCAATCAGTTTAGAATTCTGGTCAATAATGCGGATGGTGGTAGGAATGACTCGCTCTGTAGAGCCGCCTCCCTTTTCCTCACCAGTAGGAGAAATCGCAGTCACTTCCCCTTTCACTGTATCACCATTTAATATGTCGGCACCTATCTCAACGGGCTGACCCACCTTTACCTTGCCGATGGAATACTCGCTGACATTAATTTTCATCTCCAGAACATCTAAATTATTGATAATGAACATGGGTTTATCATCATCTGTTTTATCTGCAAAACGTCCTACCTTACAATTTACCCGGACCACAGTTCCTGAGATCGGGCTTATTACTTTCGTATTCTCCAGTGCTTCTTTTTTCTGCTGCAGTTCAAATGCTTCTTTTTCAATCTGCAGGGTGTAAGATTCATTGGCAACCGGTTTTCCATCCTTTAGGGTGTAGGTGGTTATCTCCCTTGCCGCATCATTCATGGTGTTGGTAACACCTTCCAGCTCAACTTGTGTTGCGCTGCCCCCCTGGTATAAAGCGAGAGTTCTGTTGTAATTTGCCTTGGCCGTCTCATAGTCCTGTTTTGCCTTTGCATATCCGTTCTCGGCTTCTAACTGTTTATCTTTATATGTACTGACAGCCAGGTCGTAAGCATTCTGAGCTATATCCACTTCTTTTTTGGCATCTTTATCATCAAGAGTAGCCAGCAGCTGCCCCTTCTCTACCTTGTCACCTTCTTTTACCGGGAGATCCAGGATTTCAGCATGCAAATTGGACACAACCTCTACACTGTCCGTTCCCTGAACTGGTCCGCTTACAGAAAGAGTTTCCGTAACCTCCCCCTTCTTTAAAGGTGTTACCGTAACCGGCATCACTGCACTTTTCCCTCCTGCTGCACTGTTAAATGCAATAAAAAGGAATAGTACAGCAGCTACAGAACCTACTATAATTTTCTTTTTCTTACTCCATTTTTTCTTAAACAACTTTTTCTTCTTCTTTTTTCCATGCTCCTCAGACATCAGATGCTCCAGTTCCTTTTCAAAGACATCATCTTCCATAGGTCCGGCTTCCGCCGTCTGCACCTCTTCGTCTATTTTCTTTTTAAACCACTTCATTCTCAAACCCTCCATATCAGTCTCTGTCTCTATCCTATTATAACGTTCTGTTATAATGAATTAAATATTAAAATTCTTATAATTTTCTAAATTTTTCCAGATAATTAAAAAAGACTGCAATAAGGAAGTTTAATTCCTTACGCAGTCTTCTTAAATTACGATTGAATTTTTAATATCATTCCCATATTAATAAGGAATAAACTGGTGATGGTTAAAAACGCAATTCCGGCTCCCTGATACAGATAAGGTATGGAATAAGTCTTTAATCCCCACAGCAGGAGCAGCAGAACTGCATCTCCTCTTAAATAATGTCCAAACAGAGAACTGATACGCTTTTCCTTCTGTGACAAATCCGCTTCACCGGCCAGCAGCCAGCGCACTCGCTGACAGCTGAAAACAATCGATAAAAAGATAAAGAACAGTGCGGCGAATAACATAAAACACCCCTTACTTACCTAACCATGAATTTACCTGATCTTCATTCTCATTCATCCATTTTTTTGCTGTCACAAGGGGATCTTCCTTGCTGTCTTCAATCTTAGCCATCAGATCAGATAATACATCATCCGATAATTTGAAATTTTTGATAAATTCTGCTGCATCCGGCATATCTTTATCAAATCCTTTTCTGCTGTATGCATGAATATTTTCTGCATCACCATAGACCCCTTTTGGATCTTCCAGAACTTTTAAATCCCAACGGGCGAACATCCAATGAGGTGTCCAACCAGTTACAGCAATTGCTTCGTTTTTATCAATTGCCTTCTTTAAGGATGCAGTCATGGCAGGGCCGCTGCCGCTGACCAGTTCGTAATCCAGGCCATACTCATCGATAGCTTCTTCTGTTTTCTTCATAATTCCAGCCCCGGAATCAATTCCTATAATTTTACCGCCAAACTTATCCTTGCTGTCGTTTAACTGGTCAATGCTGTTTATATCAACATAAGACGGAACTACAAGACCGATCTTTGCATTTTCATACTCAACACCCATATCTACAATATCTTTTCCATATTTATCAAGATAATCTTTATGTGTAACCGGCAGCCAGGTGTCAAGAAATAGATCTGTATTTCCGCTTGCCAGTGAAGTAAATACAGGAGCTACATCGGCGAGTACCATATCAACATCGTACCCCATCTTATCTTCCAGTATTGCAGCTGCAAGGTTCGTCATCGCGATTCCTTCTGACCAGTTTACATACCCGATTTTAATCTCCTTTGCTTCCTCCTTCTTAGCGCCAGAAGCACATCCAGTTACCATACTTACCGCTAATCCCATTGTTAAAACACATGCTATAATTTTCTTCATTCAATCTTCCTTTCTTTTTAACCTTTTGCTTTTTTTGATTTACCAATACTCTGAGTAATACGATCCAGGATCATGGCCAGAATTACGACAGCCAGACCACCTTCAAACCCGTCACCAACCTTCATCTGGGATATACCCTTTAATACAACATCACCAAGACCGCCTGAACCAATCATGGCAGAGATAACTACCATGGACAGGGATAACATGATGGTCTGATTTAAACCTGCCAGAATCGTTGGCATAGCCAGCGGAATCTGCACCTTGAAGAGCATCTGTTTTGGAGTTGCTCCAAAGGATCTGGAGGCTTCCACCACATCGGCGGGCACCTGTCTGATCCCCAGGCTTGTTAAACGTACAATAGGCGGCATTGCAAAGATTATGGTTGCAACAGCACCTGGTACCGGACCCAGATCAAAAAAGTAAACTGCCGGGATCAGGTATACGAATGCCGGCATGGTCTGCATAAAATCGAGAACAGGTCTCATGATTTTATTCAACCGGTCGCTTCTTGACATCCAGATCCCCAGCGGAATTCCAATCAACAGTGCGATTAATGTCGCTGTTGTAACAAGAGCAAATGTACTCATGGTCATTTCCCATAATTCAATACTTTTAATAATTAAACAGCCTGCAACTGAAAAAATCGCAGTTCTCTTTCCAGCTGTTACATAAGCCAGGGCTGCAATTAACACCAGCATAATAACAAACGGAATTCCGATATATATAAATTCAAATCCATCAATAATTGACTCTATGCCGACTTTAATTCCCACAAAAAACGACGACCAGTGAATGGTCAGCCAGTCAACACCTTTTTCTACATAAACACCAATTGGCAGCCTAATCATTAACTACCTCCTCTCCCATTATTCCAGCCAGTACAGAGACTTTAAATATAATTCCCTTAATTGTCTGTTCTTCATCCGTAACAACTACCGGATATTTTGAATTCATGAATAATGGTATTAAATCTTCTATTAAAGTATCAGGTGAAACTTCATTGATATCACGATCGATAATTTCGCCTAAATCTTCCTTACCGGAATTGATCAGCTCCAGCGTATCTTCAATCTTAATAATACCCTTGATCTTCTTTTGCTTATCTACCATAAAAACACTGGATATATTGGCTTCCTTCATCTTTCTTACTGCCACTCTTGCACCATCCTTGGTATAAACCAGAGTGTCTGCTGGCTTCATGATGGAACCGGCTGTTACAACTTTCACGCGGTTTACACCCTGAACAAACTCTTTTACATAATCGTTGGCAGGGTTCTTTAATATATCTTCCGGTGTACCGATCTGAACAATCTCTCCATCTTTCATAATCGCTATTCTGTCACCGATTTTTAATGCCTCGTCAAGGTCATGAGTGATGAAAATAATTGTTTTCTGCATTTTAGACTGAATAGAAAGCAATTCATCCTGCATTTCTTTTCTGATCAGGGGGTCCAGGGCACTGAATGCCTCATCCATCAGTAAGATATCAGGGTTAGTGGCTAAGGCTCTTGCAAGACCTACTCGCTGCTGCATTCCACCGCTAAGCTCTGACGGCATGGATTTTTCATAACCCTTTAAGCCAACCAGCTCCAGAGCTTCGTGAGCTTTTTTCATACGTTCATCTAACTTTTCGTTTTGTATCTCCAGACCAAACGCCACATTTTCTTCAATACTGCGGTGAGGCAGCAGTGCAAAATTCTGAAAAACCATACCTATCTTTTTTCTTCTTACTTCTCTTAACTGTGCTTTGTCGCATTGCATGATATTCTGATTGTCTATAAAGACTTCCCCGCTGGTGGGTTCAATGAGACGATTGAGACATCTGATTAACGTTGACTTTCCACTTCCGGACAGTCCCATAACCACAAAGATCTCTCCCTCTTCCACTGCAAAGCTTGCATTGTTAACGCCAATCCCGTGGTCGGTTTCTTTTAATATGTCTTTTTTGGACTGGCCTTTTTTTAACCGTTCCATCACCCGGTGGGGTGTTGTACCAAATATCTTATATAGATTTTTCACTTCTAATTTGGTCATATACTTACCTTCCTTTTTATATTCACAAAAACAGGCATGCGAGTGATCAACATTCTTTTCACTTAGTGTGCTCAATTTTTTGTATAAAAAACAAAACATATTTAGCACTGTTGTATTATCCCGTAACTTTAGATTAGATGATTCAAGGAAATTTTTGATTTGTAAAAGATAAAAAGAATGTGGATTTCAGCTGCATTTCAACTTTAATGTTAGTCTGTTGTGAACTAGACTGAACAAACAACTTGCCTTAATTTGTAAGTTGTCACCTTTAAAAATATAACATAATTATTAAGATCTGTCAACATTCTTAACATTTTACTTCCAAAATGCAGCAAGACCGCAGGATCTCATCCGAGTCCTGCGGCCTTATGGTTTCATTTATTAAGTTAATTTTCAGGATATAAAAATTCCTTCACGCGGTCCGCTGTATCATCCTGCGCAATGAAATAAATCGTATCGCCCTCCGTCAGCGCCACATAGGGTCCTGGTGATTTCATTACCAGATCCTTCCTGCTTACAGCAATCACAGTCGCACCTGTATGCTGCCAGAACTGTATCTCTGTTACCGTCTTATTCAGGTAAACACAGTCATTCGTAATCCGGATCTCAAACGGCATAAAAGGATTCATGGATCGGAAATGTACGGAAGCTTCAATCAGTTCATTCATACACTCATTTAAGTAATCCATCTCTTTCTTCTGGCGGGCCACGCTTTTCATTAAATTCTCTTTAATGGTGTCAATGGTCTCCAGCTTACTGTTCTGCTGAATATAATCCTTCGCCTTCTTCTGGGATCTTATGATAATACCGCTGCCCTTTTCCGATGACACGATGCCTAAGTCACTGAGTATGCAAATGGCCCTGCGGGCAGTTTCCGGAGAAACGCTATACTGGCTTGCAAGGGAGGAGCGGGCATATATCTTCACCCCTTCTCCGTATTCTCCATTTGCAATACGTGCAGCTACCTCAATTGCAATCTGCTGGTATCGTGGTATCACGGTTCTGGTCTTTGGTTTTATGTCCATGTTGTTATCATTTCCTTTTCTGAATTATAATGTTAAACAAATTCAGTATATCCTAAAATCAGACGAAAAACAACCCGTGTTAATACTATATCTCATCATCTGCATCCATGAGAATTCCCAGAATTTTCACAGCCTTCTGGTAACTGATATCTTCCACCTGATGAAGCCGGTTCACTACCTGGCGTGTGAGCAGTCTTTTATCTTCCTCATCAGCGGAAAACACGTGCATAGAGCCTGTTTCCTGCTCTGCCCGGTTCGTCAGTTTAATATAATCATCTGTTATTTCTTCTACACTGTAATTTTTTTCATGATCTTCTTCGCAGACCGTAATCGTATCGCCAATACAAAGTTTCATATCAAGACCTCCCATAGAATATATATAGCACAAACCAGACGAAAAAAAAAGTAGGAAAAGACCAAAAATATGATCTTTCCCAGAGGAAACTAGTATTTTTTTATTTCGTTTAAAGCACTGTTTAAATCTACCATTTTGAAATCAGGATTATTGTCTTTATCACGACTGACAATACTCATAAGAGCCAGCCCTAATGGAATGCCATCATCTTTTATTATTTTTTCAGCTGTTACAGGGGCAAATTTAGATAATGCCTTCATCGCCTCCTGATTCTGAGTGATATCATAAGCACTGTCCTTTAAGGAAAAAAATCCTTCTCTTATCAGATCATCCTCTTTCAAAAACCAGTTTCTTACAGCTTTACCCGCTCCAGAATCAGGTAATCGATAGGACATTTCCTTTTCTGCCGCTCGTTCAAAGGTCGCACAATCCTCTGCACAATCTGCTCCTTCTTCCGCTTCTACACTTTTAACTACAAAGCAATTTTTTCCGGGCAATAACGCTGTATCATTAAAAACAATTATTCCATTTCCATTATTGTGTGCAGAACATATAAATTCTTTTCCGTCATTCCCATTTTCCAAACCGTCCGCCGAACTTATCAATAAGAAAACCAACGATAGGATCTGTAACGCCATCCCACAAACGCATAATAGTAGAAAAACTGGATGCCAATACTACAGCCATCCCTACATATCCATTGAGATAATATGACATAATCATGGTAATTCCCATATAGAGATTCACCGCCATGTTAGCACCGCTGAATCCGAAGATACGCCAGACCGGAACGAAATGTATCCCGTCCTCCTTCATATACTTTTTTATTTTTTCATTTGAGCTGTTATCCATTATGTCCTCCCTGTTTTTTTTACTTTATCAGCTACGCGTAATAGAATAGCATATTTATATTTTTTGTGATAGAATAATATCATTCGAAATAGCAATATATAATTATCCCGGAGAAAGGCAGTAAAATGAAAAATAGTACCTATGAAAAATATACAATTGCAGCGTCTTTAATTCAGGATTTTTATCATTTACAGATTAGTGTATTTGACCAGGAAGATCAAATAGAAAAATTTATTGATAAAAATCGAATTCACAATGTTCAGGCTTTTTTTACCAGTGAGATATTAAACCTTTATACACAGCAATACGTTCCTGATCGAATCTATTATCTGACGGATGCATTCATGGTGCATTTAGTTATCTTTTTTATTGAGGAAAATCCTGTGGTAATAGGTCCTTTCTGCACGCTTCTTATGACGCCCAAGGATGCCCGTACTATATTTGATCAGTACAAAATAACAAACTTAAGCCAGACGGATTTTTTTTCCTATCTCAGTTCGCTCCCCGCCATAAAAGAATCTGAACTTTTTCGCATGGTTTCGTCGTTGATTCATACAGTCTGCCCGCAAAGTCCGGAAAAGCAGATTCAGCATATTAATTTTTTTAATCACACAGCTTTAATACCAAAAGAATATGAAACCCGGGAACACTATACAGAACTTCTTGAAAAACGGTATACTTATGAACAGCATTTTATTCAGGCGATTGAACGCGGAAACTCCAGATCTGCTATTTTTAATCTTCATAATATGCAAATGGATGTGGCCTATTTAAAACGGATTGGAACTACCCTGGAAAATGAGCGGATCGGAGCGGCGATTACCAGAACAACTGTAAGACTTGCCGCACTTCGGTCCGGTCTTCCGGCTATCGTAGTTGACAGAATATCGTCTCAGAACACTGCTGTTACTCATAGTGCAAAAAGCGTGGAAGAAATTCTGACTGCAAAAGAAAAAATGATCCGCGAGTTCTGTAATGCAATCCATCATTACAAAGATCAGAAATATAGTTTCCTCGTACAAAGTGCGTTATACTTTTTTGACCACGAATATTATAAAGATATCAGGATAAAAGAACTTGCTGATGAATTAAACGTATCCCTGAATTACCTGATTTCTGTATTTCGCAAGGAAACCGGCACCACACCTAATTCATATCTGCAAAAAAGCAGAATGAAGCAAGCCTCCATTCTGCTTTCCAGCACCGATATGTCCATGCAGGAAATAAGCAGTTCCGTTGGCATATCAGATGCGAATTATTTTATTAAGGTATTTAAAAAATTGTACGGAGAGACACCAACCAATTACAGGAGAAAATACCGAAGCTAATTTTTCCTTCTACAGTCTGGTATCCCATCTGTCACAGAATACTTTATCATTAGCAGTTCCACAGAATTTACTTTTTCCGCATATTTTTTCAATTGCTGCTCTGATATTCTCCTGATTGCTGCCATAAGCATTCACAAAGGTATGAATCTGGGGTACATCAATTAAGTGATTGGTATAATTGAGGCTGATTCCAATTGTGGGGACCTCCAGATTATACCAGGGAAGTTCACAGCTATGATTGCAGCTCCAGCGAAGGCGGACATTGTTTTCCAGTGCATAACCTTTTACGTTTATCACCAGAAATACAATATCGTGATTATCAATAAAGGACTGTCGTGATTCGTGCCCCAGCATTTTCACAAAGTTCATGGGAGACACTCCGTTTTCCACTTCAAGATCATGGTAATTCGGACATACGTCAACATCAAATCCCGCGCGCTCTAATTCTTTTATTACTGTTTCTTTTACAGGATCGCCTTTGTATCCCTTACTGGTTGGTGTGCTCTGAACGTAAACCAGATATGCTCTCTTTTTTGAATGCACATCAACAGGAATTAGCTGCTTTGTGTCTTTTACCAGCGTAATGCATTCATCTGCTGCCAGTTTTGTAAATGCATGATGTTCTTCACAGCCAATCCATTTGTCTTTCAATTGCTGATCTGGTATTCTTACTGACTCATCGTAAAGATGTAACTTTGCCTTTAACCCAAGGACACGGTGTACTGCGTCGGAAAGCCGCTCCTGTGTTACGCCCCCGTTCTTAATTCCTTCACGAAGATATCCCATATCCTCTTCTACATCATTGGCAAATAAGAACATGTCGCAGCCGGAGGCAATAGCCCTGGGAATGGCATCGCATCGCCTGATCATGGCAGTCATACCAACCATATGAGACGCATCCGTAGTGATGACACCATTGAATTTCATCTCATTCCGGAGCAGATCAGTGATTAATTCTGGGGCAAGTGTTGCCGGCATTATTTCTTCATCTTTTATTCCAGGGCGTAACTTTCTGCTCATTTCCGGTAAGGCAATATGTCCGGCCATAATTGATTCAAGGCCCTCATCAATCATGGTCTGATATACTTTTCGAAAACTACTATTCCATTCTTCCACACTCAGGGAATTTACACCAAGCGCAAGATGCTGGTCCAGTTCTTCCACACCATCTCCTGGAAAATGCTTGCAGCAGCAGGCCATGTTGGGATTCGCTTCTTTAATCCCCTTTATGTATGCCCGGGCATGATCGGTGACTATCTGTGCATTATCACCGAAACTCCTTGTATTCACAATGGTATTTCGCCAGTTCATGTAGATATCTGTAATTGGATTAAACATCCAGTTACAGCCAACCGCAGTCGCTTCCCGGCCAGCCACCAGTCCTATATGATAGGAATGCTCCACATTGCTTCCAGCTCCGCATTCCGCTGCTGTGGCGACAAACGTTCCTTCTGGTATACAGCCGTTTCCACCATCATCACAATTGGCTGCAATCAGTAAAGGAATCTTGCTATACTTCTGATATAACGTATTTTGTAAATAAACTGCTTCCTTATCTCCTCCCTGCCAGCGCAGACCTCCCTGATGAGATTGGCTTACAGAATGCTTTATTTGTTCTTCATTGACTCCGGGAGCTCCTTTCAACAGGATAAACAATTGTCCGATTTTTTCGTCCAATGTCATTTCAGAATAAATCTGTTCCACCCATGAAATCTGTTCTTCATTTAAGCAAAATGGTTGTTCTTTTAAATTTACCAATTTATATTTCCTCTTTCTCATTTTTAAAATTATCATAGAATTTCTTTTTGTAGCAGACAGCGTCATCACCAAACTTCTGTTGAAGAAATTTTTCTAACCCATACTCGGAAAACTCTTTCCACGATTTTGCTTCCTGTCTTACAAGAATCGGATAAAAAAGAACTCGATTCTCATCAGCAGCTTTCTCATCTCCAGGGGCATCCCCTATCATGATTACATGGTCCGAATCATATCCCTTTGCCAGCAATTCATGAATACAATGAGATTTACTTCCAATATTTTGTGATAACAGCAAATCAATATGATCCAGAAGTCCATTATCAGACCATTCCTCCCGGACAGCTTCATAATTTGCAGAAGAAACAATTGCAATATCCGCATACTGATGTACCTGTTCCAATACTTCCTTTACATGATCAAAAGGTAGCTTTTCTTCAGGCATCAATTCTTTAATTTTTTTATTCAGGTTTTGTGACCACTGTAATGCCATTTGAAGGCATACGGAAGTGTTCTTTGAAATTTGCTCCATCAAAGATTCATTGGATAATTCTTTTGTTGCTTTTACCCAATTCAGAAAAGTATCCAGAGCCTCGATTTCAATGTAGGTTTCATTGATTTCTTGCAGCGCGATTGCAAGTCCTTTAAATCTGTTAATTCCTCTTAATTCGGAATACAGATTAATCTCACACCAGCGATTAAGAATTTCCTCCTCCCATTGCTGCAGATTCCATGTTTCAATCAGACAGGGACCAAAACATTTTTTATGCTTTATATCCATGGTATCCATAGCGCAACCGTCCGAATCTACACAGACCAGGAATTGTTTCTTTTTTTTATAGTTTTCAATATTTTGTAACATTTTATTTACTCCCTGCTATTTTGCCCATTCCTATCTCTGAATCTGAAAATATCATAACATCAGTCTGGGAATTACTTGTTGTTTTCCATTCTGGAAGCGATTCACCATTAGGGTTCCCATGCTTAGCAAAGTTGCTGAAATAATCCATTATTACATCAGATAAATGATAATCTTTCTCTTCCCAGGGCCTCCAGCAAAATAGTAACAATTATTTATGCAAGATAACAGAATTTTTTTTATTAAAAATAGCATTATTTTTTGTTTTATATTGTTTTGTCATGAAATTTATGCTATTTTGAATAAAGATGATTCCATAAGGAGGTACTCATAAATATGATTGATCAATCTATTAACTTAGCAAAAAATATATTCGACAGTCAAAACATACAGTCAACACTTCTAACTTCTCCATTTGATAATATCAGCGAGATTGATTACTCCTTACGTTCCCACCTGTATCCACAGCAAAATCCTTATGAAGATATCAAAAACTGGCTGATACAGGAATGTTCTTTTCCTAATATTTATCTCATAGAGAGCTCTTATCATTTCTGTAATGTATATTTGAAACTTCCTATTGCAGATGATGCCAGTTCTTATTTATCAATCGGTCCTTTTTTGTTTAGCAGGCCAACTGAACCGGAAATTCAACAAATAGCAGGTATTTATCCGTCTCCGCATATGGAACAGGAATTAAAATTCTTTTACAACAATCTTCCATTAACGTTCGCCCGTGAAAAATTCCAGGCTTTTATTACCGCGCTTTTTTCACCTGTACTGGGACCGGAAATGCGAATCATTTATCAGAGCCATTCAGATGTTTTAAATAATCTGATTACAGCGAATGATTTTGAACATTCTTTTTCTGAAGGTGATTTGTCACTGAATCTGGTAGAACAACGATATCAGATTGAACAGCAGATGATTGCCGCTGTTAAACAGCAAAACATCAGGGAAGCGATACGTTTACACAAGAAAATGATACAATTTAATTACGGACAGCGAACTTCAAACCAACTGCGTAATTCTAAAAATTTTATGATTGTATTTAATACACTTTTAAGGGCTGCGGCAAGGGAATGCGAAGTTCACCCATTCTACATTGATAAAATATCACACCAATTTGCCATAGAAATTGAACAATGTACCAATGATCTGCAATTAATGAAACTTTCCGCTGATATGATTCGTAAATACTGCCTGCTGATTCACAATCATTCTGTCAAAAAATACTCTGACAATATTCAGGACTGTGTCACTTATATAGATCTCCATTATAATGAAAATCTTACCCTGAAAAAAATGGCTGAATACTTAAATTTGAACAGCAGTTATCTATCTACTCTCTTCAAAAAGGAACTGGGTAAGACAGTCACTGAATATATTACTCAAACCCGCATCAAACAAGCTTTATTATTATTAAATTCAACCAAACACTCTATACGGGAGGTGGCCAATCAATGTGGGTTTGATGATATCAATTACTTTTCCAGAATATTTAAAAAATATGAGGGAATGTCGCCCAGTTCCTATAGAAAAATGATACAAGACAACTAAATTTATTTATAAAATTAAAATTACAATAACAGGCAGAGTTTTATCTGCCTGCTATAAAAATGATGTTAGTTATCAACTGCCTTTTATTAAACTGCACTTGGTTTTTAACATACTTATATACGCTTACATGGTACCGGTTTTTTCGGACATTTGGGCTTATCCGCTCCTGCCCTTATGATTGCATTCTCCTCGCAGGCCTCTATACAGTCGCCGCACCCGGAGCATTCATTCTGGTCGATGACATGGATAAATTTCTTTTTCCCGAGAATAGCTTCATCCTCACATACATCAAGGCACTCCGTGCAGCCTGTACATATATCCGGCAGAATGTGAAAAGTCAAAAACTTTTGACATACTCCTGCTTTACAGCTTTTCCTGGTGATATGCTCCTCTATTTCACTTTTAAAGCAATCCAAAGCACTCTCCACCGTATTGGCAATGGAAAAACCGGCTTCGCAAAGGGATTGCCTCTTCATTTCATGGCATAAATCTAAAATTAAGTTCAGATCATGTATTTTCCCTTTTTTTAAGGTCATATCCGTTAAAAGCATACGGATCTGAAAAACACCTTCATGACCGAATACACATCTTCCACAAGCTTCTTTTCCGTATCTGTCTGCGGTTTTAAGAAGATAATCCAGCATACAATCCGACTCATTTAAGATTTCAATATAATCCGTGGTCAGTTCAACCGGTTGATCTATCATGGTCTCATTGATGAAAACTCCCATTGGATGACCAAAGTACATTGCCTTAAATATTCCCTGCACCCCAGAGGCAGCCAGTATATATCCCGGAGTTATCTTCCTGTCCAAATCAAGAAATCCCTTTTTCTCAGCCTTCCCTCCGACATACACTTTCTTCTTCCCGGCATTCAGCAATTCTTCTACTGTAACCACCCTGCAGTCATCCGAATGAAACTCATCGTTGCGGCATAATGGAATCGGCTTTTCTCCCTCAGTTACCTTTTTCAGTGCAGAATCATTTCCATAACTAAAACCGGATTTATGACGGGTTTCGATGATTGTCAGACCCTCAGGTTTATCCCATACCCAACCGCCCTCCGGCACAATCAGGTAACGAATACCGGCAGGTTCCTTTAACAGCGCTTCCATGACCTTTTCTATGTTATCTTTTATAATCATAGAAGAAACGGGTGCCTCATGATATACCGGCATTGCATTGCAAATAATCATATCCATCATCCTTCGTTCCTCCTAGTATTCGTTCCAAAGCCTGGGATTGGTTAGATTCAACCTCAAATCACATTGCAGGCACCGCCCTGCTTCACATTTTGCTTCCCCACAGGTAAATGTCTGTTCCACTGCAGCGAAGCTTTTTTTCCGTTCCTGGGGTTCCATAAGAGCCGGTGACAGCCGCTTTAAGTTTCCAAAATCTTCCGTCCTTCCAAGGAACGGATCCGCCGTTTCCTTTTCCAGCAGTTCTTCGGAAATATCTCCGTCTCCACCAAGGTAACGGTCCATCTCCACAGCAGACTTTCTCCCGGCAGCAATCGCTTCTATTACTGATTTTGTTCCGGTTACCACATCGCCAGCCCCATAAACCCCTGGCATGCTGGTAGAAAAAGAGCTGTTTACCTTTACAAAGAAACCAGGATTCAGTTCGATCCCCAACTCCTCTGTCCCAGCCGGTGCCTGTCCCACTGCGAAAATCACATGATCCACTGGTATGTTCTCCCGAGATCCCTCTACAAGTTCTATGACTGCTTTCCTGTTTTCATCAAAATAAAACTTCTCCACTTTTTGAAGCTCGACGCCTTCTACTTTCGTGTTTCCTGTAATACGAAGAAACGAATGGCTGGAATGAAGAATAATTCCCTCATCTCTTCCTTCCCGTATTTCTTCTTCTGATGCGGTCATCTGATCCCCGCCTTCCAGGCAGGCAATGTGGACCTCTTCTGCGCCCAGGCGAAGGGCTGTCCTGGCGCAGTCATAAGCAACATTTCCACCGCCCAGCACCATCACTCTTTTACCTGGATCATCAATCTGGTTTCTGCGTGCATCTTTTAGAAAATCCGTATTCAGCATGACTCCGGGAAGCATATTGCCTTCCAACGGCAGCCGGATGCCCTTATGGGTACCGGTAGCAATTAAAACCGTATCATATCCCTGTTTTAAAAGGACTTCCGGTGCGTCAGCCGCAGTATTCACCCTCAGCGAAACTCCAACTTCCAGAATATCGCTGATCTCCCGGTCCAGCACCTCATCGGGCAACCGGTAGGAAGGGATTCCATAACGGCACTGTCCGCCCGCTTTTTCGTTGGACTCAAAGACGGTTACTTCATGACCTTTCTTTGCCAGATAATAGGCTGCTGTCAAGCCGGCTGGACCGGCTCCGATTACAGCCGCCTTTTTTCCTGTAGGAGCCGCGGTTTTTCTGTTTTTCTTCCATTCATCGGAATGAACAGCGGCGGCGGTTCTTTTTAACTTGCAGACAGACAGCGGCTTTCCAAGCTCGTTGCGCTTACAGGCTGTTTCGCAAATGTGATTGCAGATGCATCCCAGTGTTTCTGGAAAAGGCAGCTTTTCGCGGATAACAGCGGTTGCTTTTTCATATTCTCCCTCTTTTATGTACCTTAAGTACCTGGGGATATCTGTATGTGCAGGACATGCAGTCCTGCATGGAACCACACTTTCCCCATAAGAGACGTCTTCCCTTATCTGTCCCAGGGCATCCATAATGGAGCCGGTAGGGCAGACTTCAATACAGGCTCCACAGAATTTACAGCCTGCTTCTTTCAAGGAAATGTTTCCGTCGGTTCCGATGCGTACTCCCTCATCTGTTTTTTGGAAATCCAGCACCTTCACACCACGAAGATCCCTGCAGGCACGCACACAGCGTCCACAACGGACGCATCTGGTAAACAAATGCCGGATTAAGGGATTGCTGTCATCGGTTGGGACTGTTCTGGCCTTCTTTTTCCACCGCTCGGGACCCACTCCCAGATACTGATACATGGATTGCAATTCACATTTTCCGTACTTTGGGCAACCGGTGCAGTCCGCAGGATGTGTTGCAAGAATCAGTTCCATCGCCGTCTTTCTGGTCTTTTCCGCTTTGGGTCCATGAATAGTAACCCTCATCCCTTCCTGCACCTTTACCATGCAGGAAGGAACTGCCTCATCCATACCTTCAATCTCTACGGAACACAGGCGGCATCCCCCTATCGCCTCCAGATCCGGATGCCCGCAAAGATGTGGAATGTATATTCCCGCCCCCAAAGCAGCATTTAAAACGGACATTCCTTCTTTTGCCTCTATCTGCTTATCATCAATTGTTAACCACATATTTCCTCCACTTAGCGAATCAGCCCCCGTATTCTAAGACTTTAATACTCCACCGCTTCTTCTGCTGCATTTTCTCCTGCTATTCTTCCACTGTTTAAGCAAAATCCCATTGAATTTCCGGAAAGGATAAACGGATAGCTGTCTCCAAAAATATTGCACGCATCTGTCCCAACACAATAAAAACCAGGAATTACCTTTGCCTCTTCATTTAATACCTGTGTCTTATGATTGATCTTTACTCCACCCAAAGTGCCGTAAGCCCCTACATTCTGACGGCAGCAATAAAACGGTCCTTTTTCAATGGGCTGCATAAATGCCCGGTTTTTTTCAAAAATCTCATCAAATCCTGCCTCGCACATTTCATTGTACTCTTCGATTTGTTTTTTCAGCCCCTCTGAATCAATTCCGGCTTTCTTTGCCAATTCTTCAATGGTGTCGGCCTGACAGATGGGTTCATACCCATCCGCTAAATCCCGTTCCCACTGATCCTCAAAGTGGTCGAACAGATCGTGAGGATGCACATGCGAAATAATATCCGGGCCTTTTTTCTTATATTTCTTTAATAACTTACTGTCAAAGATCGAATATGCCACATAGCCTGGCTGGGAGGAAATCGCGTTGCCTGTGAACGTAGTATTGGCAATCTGGTCTTCCGGCATAAAACGATTTCCATTCCGATTGACCCAGAGACATGGCTGGCGGAATGCTCCGTCCAGAATAAAATGATTCATGTTATCCGGAAGCTGGTACATCAGTTCCATGGTGCAGGGGGCATGCCCGGCACCGGCTTCCCATGCCATTTTGATCCCATCCCCTTTCATTCCAGGTATGGCAAAATTAAAGATTGTCTTACCAAATTCATATCCGGTCTGTTCCCTGATCATTTCCGGATTGTCTCCGAAACCTCCGGTTGCAAGAATCACCGCCTTGGCTCTTGCTTCTATTTCTCCGCCGTCTCTGTCTCTGGCAATGACTCCCACAGCCCGTCCATCTTCCATGATAACTTTGGCAACAGGAGTCTCCATAAAAAATTCCACTCCCAGTTCTTTTGCCCGTTCCGTCATCTTCTTTGTCATAGCCGTTGCACAGCGTGGGCCGGGAGCTCCGCCGCCCTCCGGTTTTACCACATGCCAGGTAAATTCCCCATCCGAATATGCTCTTGTGGCTTCTGGCGCATTAAATGCCCTCTGCACTCCTAAGAATTCTACTCCCATGTCCATAAGCCATTCAATGGTCTCTCCAGACTTATAATAGTAATCCCGGACCAGACGTGCATCTACCCGGTAATGGGTATAATACATGTGCTTGCGAAATGCTTCTCCAGGTGTCAGGGAAATCATCTGCTGTTTCTGTATAGGAGACCCCACCCCAAGAGGTCCCATTCCCATATTGGCAGCGCCGCCGGTTGTATTAGATTTTTCAAAAATGATTACCTCTGCCCCATTTTCTGCTGCAGTAATGCCTGCTGCCATTCCAGAAAGTCCTGCTGCCACCACAATAACATCTGTATGTAACTGCTTCATCGAAATACCTCCATTTTTTGATTTTATATTGTTTTAAAATTCAGGTTTTTGTATTTTTCAAGCTTTTCGCTGGCAATTCTGCGTTTCTCCGGATCGGATAAGAACCCTCCCTGCGTATGGATGATTTCTTCCAGGTGCTTGCCCCTTCCCGCCAGGGTATTACGGTCTCTTATAAGCCCATTTTCCTGAATCACAAACTTCCACTTTCCCTCTTCTGCTTTCTCAAGGGTTCCGCCAGCACCGCATACCTGGCATTCAACTGGAAAATGAAGCCCATCCCACTGAACTTCTCCCAGAATCAGTGCATTGGAATGGCAGTTTGGACACCAGCCCATATCTTCGTCTCCCAGCCATTTGCGTTCTTCCACAGGAGTATTGATTGCAGTCACGATGTTTTTCCCCATCTGCCCCACTCGTTCAATCATCTCGTCGTGAAGGAGACATTGTGCAGGAGCCGGAACTCTCGTAGCAAGATACATATCCACAACCTTAAAGTCCGAAGTGAACATAGCTGCCTGCATGGATTCCAGAGCCATGGACTGCCAGGAACGGGTGGACCCACCTACGGCAATCAAAGCACTGACTCTGTCCTTATGTTCGATTGCCCCGATGGACTCCAGGAATGAGTTCTCATAGCTTAAACTTCTCTGGGCAAACTTTGCAAATACGGAACAGGCCTGCAGATCGTAAGTAGGTGCTGCAAAAATAACCCCGTCCGCTTCTAACAGCACCTCCATGATTTTCTTCTTATCATCCTTATTGTCCAATACGCAGCCGGTATTCTTTCCCTGTGACATGCCTATGGTACATGAGGTGCATCCGGTACAATCTATAATGTCATAATCTCTCAAATTGACCATTGTAACATCGGCTCCCTCCTCCTGACATGCAAGAAGTGCCTCCTTTAACAAAACATCACAGTTGCTGTTTTTACGCCCTGTGCTGACTCCTAAAATTTTTACTGACATGAATATTCTCCTTTTCTATTTCTCTAAAATTTAGTACAATTATCGAAAGTTATCATAATAAAGTTCCGTTATGTAAATATCTATAAAAATACTGTTTACTTGTACGTTAAAATAATAACATAGTATAGATGAAGAAGCTTCCACCGTTTATCGAAATTTTTTCTCATATTACCGGGATCATTTCCTACATTTGTCTCAATGAAAAGGAGTTTTAATGGCTTGTTTAAAAAATATAATTCAAAAAATACAAGATACATTTCAGGTTCATGTTCACGGACCCATTTTTTCCAACCAGCGGATTGAGTGTGTTTATTATCTGCAGCCTCCACATGACGATAAGCTGCAGCCTGATTCCGACACCCTGTACATAGGAACTTATCCGGATTATCAGCCTCTCATTCCAGGCGGCTGTATTCTTTTGCTCAACTGTTGTTCCAATGAAGAAAATAACAGACTTACCATTAAAGAGAACCTGGACTCCTTTGCGGTCTTAAACTGCATACAGCAGGAAATATACGATTGCCGCAAGGCAGATTTAAAGAAGGATGAAGTATTACAGGTATTGCAGGCAGGTTATGGTTACCAGGGCATGCTTGATACGGCAATGTCATTTCTAAATAACCCCATAACCTTATGTACCACAAGCTTCTCCGTGCTTGCCTCCAGCCCTAAGGATTATTTTGATGATAAATTTGATGTCTATGATGAAAAATTCTATTTAAAAAGTAATTTTATTCAGAGTATGAAAGAAAAACAGGTTCTGCAGCATCTGTTTACCTCGTCCTCCCCGATCATAGTGGAACCGGATGATTCACACGATATCTCTTATCTGTTCTGCAGCATTCATATCAGACGTGCCGCAGTCGGATACTTATGTATCAGCTCCCTTAACCGTCCGTTTGAAGATGCTGACAGTTCCTTTGCCATGAACTTGTCCAAGCTGATCTCCCTGGAAATGCAAAAGGATGAGTGCTACGCAGAAAAAACAGGGCTGAAATATGAGTGTTTCTTAACCGACTTGATCGAGCAGAATCTGCACAGCAAGAGCATTGCAGCCCGGCACCTGGCACAGCTGGGAGAGACCTTTTACCAATATTTCTGGGTACTGGGATTCACCTTTCATGGTTTTTCCAATAACCAGTTGAACCCTAATTACTATATTGACCAGCTATCAGGAATTTTTAAGCACAGCATGGCTTTCTTTTATAAAGGGATAATAATTCTTTTGCACACCAGCAACTGCAAAAATCTTTACCAGTCCATTGACAAACAGAAGCTGTTTCATTTTCTTCAGCTGAACCAGATCCATGTTGCGATTAGTTTTCGATTTGAACAACTACTGGATACCCCACGCTATTATAACCAGGTAATGTTTTTGCTGAAAAATCAAAACTGTATCAGGAAGGAGCACATTCTCACTTATGAAGACAATTATTTAAACCATCTTTTGGAAGCCTCTCAAAATCAAATAAGTACAGAGACCCTCATTCATCCGGATCTTTTATTTCTGCAAAACTATGACCGGGAAAACAACACAGAATACATGAAGACTCTAAAGGCATATTTCTTAAATAACCGTAATGCCTTAAATACTTCTAATTACCTGCATATTCATAAAAGCACCTTTTTTTACCGCATTGGTAAAATTGCAGACTTGACGGAATTTGATCCTTCCAATGCAGAGATTCTTTTTTCCTATGAATTTTCCTTTCGGATATTGGGATTTTAAAAATTATCTTTGTTCTGTGCGTACACTTCCAGCAAGATGGCTGCTAAATTGGAAAATTCCTTTATGTTGTGGGCAAAAAGGCTTTTAGCAGCGATTTCCGGAATTTTAAAGCCTTCAGGCAGGGCTTTCTTTATAATTCCATTCTCCAGTTTAAAACCGATCCAGAAGCGGGAGCAGAACATAACCCCGTCCTTATAAGGATACCATTTATGGGTCATGGCACAGGCGCAGGAACTCTCTCCAATGGCACAGACCAAAGACTCACATGCTTTACTTCCTAAGATGGAGGAATCATACCCGAAATCAGCCGGACTTTTGAAACACAGCTTAAGGAATTCAAAGCCGGGGCCAATATCTTCCATTATGTAGTGGTTCACTCCCCAGGTCTTCTCCCTCATTGGTACTTCAGGGTCACAGACATAATCGGGGCGGTCAGCCCTGGCAAAACAATGATCCTCCGGGTCCCATATTTTGTAGCGGAGATCGGAACCTACACTATGCCAGGGGAACCACCAGTCCAGCATGTCTCCTGTGACGCCGGGCATGTATGTGGTATTACATACGTAGCCAGTTCCATCATCATGGATGCCGTAACCGTTCTGACAGTATTCTTCATCATTTCCTGCAAGATAAAGGTTTCTTTTTTCAAATGGCACTCCCGCTTTTTTGTCCCCCTGTCCATTTATTAAGATGGCAAGCTTTTCCTCCGGTATTTCTGCCATAGGGCGCTCAAAAAACTTATAATAGGATAAGTTCTTTTCTTCCTGGCTTACGCCGACTTTTTTCCCCATATTCCTATCTCCTGTCTTTTATTTTTTATTGCTTAAACTATATTTATAATTCATTTTCTTAAATACTTCAAGTCTGTCGAATATTAAAAGCGCCCAATGCACTCCGCCATAATCAGAGGTGCTTCTGTCTTTGCGACCACCTCTTCAGGTGTGGTATCCACGGAAACTTCCTTAAGAACAAGACCGTCCTTTGTCACTTCGATGACAGCAAGTTCTGTCACGATTTTATGGACCTTGCGAACTGCCGTTGGCGGTAATGTGATGTTGTTTAAAATCTTGGGGGAACCGTCCTTTGCCGTATGGGTCATAGCAATGATCACCTTTTTGGAGCCTGTAACCAGATCCATGGCTCCACCCATGCCTGGGACCATCTTACCCGGTATGATGTGGCTGGCAAGGCTTCCCTGCTGATCTACCTGCAAGGCTCCCAGAACGGTTACATTCACATGCCCTCCTCGAATGATGGCAAAGGAAAAAGCGCTGTCAAAATAGCTGGCTCCATGTTCTACAGTCACAGGTTTTCCGCCTGCATTGACAATATTAGAATCGTATCCATCCGCTCCAGGCACAGGTCCCATGCCCAGGATTCCATTTTCAGACTGGAGGTGAATGGTCATTCCATCTGGTATGTAATCGGCAACCATTGTAGGAAGTCCAATTCCTAAATTCACCACATCTCCATCGTTCAATTCCTTTGCTACACGCCTTGCAATGGTTTCTTTAATCGACATAAGGTTCACCTCCTACAAGAAAATCCACAAATATTCCAGGCGTTGCGACGCTTTCTGCCTGAATCATTCCTACATCCACGATCTCTTCCGCCGCAGCAATGACTATTTCTGCCGCAGTCGCCATCATGGGATTGAAATTCCTGGTGGTTGCCCGGTAGAACAAATTACCCTTTTCATCGGCAACGGAGGCGCGAATCAGAGCAAAATCGGCTTTTAGTGGCTTTTCAAAAACAAAATGTTTTCCATTCACTTCAATTACCTGTTTTCCCTCTTCAATCTCTGTGCCCAGTCCGGTAGGAGTCAGAACGCCACCAAGGCCAGCTCCTCCTGCGCGGATCTGCTCTGCAAGGGTTCCCTGTGGCACAAGCTGTACCTCCATTTTCCCCTCGTTCATAAGCTGTCCTGTAAGTGGGTTTAAGCCAATGTGGGAAGCGATCAGCCGGCTGACCGCTCCTGTTTTGATGAGGCGGCCAATTCCTGTATCAAGAGTTCCTCCGTCATTTGCAATAATCGTTAAATTCTTAAGATCTTTTTCTATCAGCGCATCAATCAGGATTTCCGGAGTTCCGTTTGACATGAAACCTCCGATCATGATTACGGCTCCGTCATTGATGGAAGCAACCGCTTCCTGGGGCGAAACTTTTTTCATGCGCATTCCTCCTATCGTTCCACTACGATTGCTGTTCCCATGCCACCGCCAATGCATAAGGTGGCAAGGCCTTTTTTTGCATCCCGCTTCTCCATCTCATAGAGGAGGGTGGTCAGGATTCTTGCGCCGGAAGCGCCGATGGGATGGCCTAAGGCAATTGCCCCGCCATTTACGTTGGTCTTTGCCGGGTCAAGTTCTAAGTCACGGCACACGGCAATAGCCTGAGCCGCAAATGCTTCGTTGGCTTCTGCCAGATCCAGTTCTCCCGCGGTGATTCTGGCATGTTTCATGGCAAGTTCTGAAGCCGGGATCACGCCAAGACCCATGACCTCCGGTTCTACGCCTGCAGAACCATAGCCTGTAATCTTTGCCATAATGGGAAGTCCTAATTCTTCCGCCTTTTCTTTGGAGCAGAGAATCACCATGGCAGCTCCATCATTTAATCCGGAAGCATTGCCTGCTGTAACTGTTCCGTCCTTGATAAAAGAGGGACGAAGCGTTCCAAGCGTCTCCTTCGTCGTTCCAAACCGAGGAAATTCGTCCGTATCAAAAAGCTTTGGCTCTCCTTTTTTTACAGGAATTGATACCGGTACGATTTCTTCTTTAAAACGGCCTGCTTCTATAGCTTTTTGTGCTCTTTGCTGGCTTTCCGCTGAAAATGTGTCCTGTTCCTGTCTGGTGATTTTGTAACGCTTTGCAATGTTTTCTGCAGTGACACCCATGTGATAATCGTTATATACATCCCACAGGCCGTCCTGAATCATGGTATCTACCAGAGTTTCATTTCCCATTTTGTGGCCGTACCGATGATTGTTTAAGACATAGGGTGCACATGACATGCTTTCCGCTCCGCCAGCCAGGATCAAATCGGCATCTCCTGCCTTAATAATTTGTGCGGCAAGAGTAACTGCTCTTAAGCCCGAACCGCAAACTTTGCTGATCCCCATAGCTGGTACCTCTACCGGCACCCCTGCTTTTAAGGATATCTGGCGTGCCACGTTCTGTCCTGAGCCTGCGCTGAGTACATTTCCTACGATGACTTCATCAATTTGCTCCGGCTTGATTCCAGCCCGTTCGATAGCACCTTTTGCAGCCGTGGTCCCTAAATCCACCGCTGAAATGGCAGCAAGGCTGCCGCCAAAGCTGCCGATGGCTGTCCGGGCAGCACTTACGATAACTACTTCTCTCATGTTTCCTCTTTCCTGCCCACGTTCTTTGGGCATAAAGGTATACCCGTAGGGTGTTTCCTCTTTCCTGCCCACGTTCTTTGGGCATAAAGGTATACCCGTAGGGTGTTCCCTCTTTCCTGCCCTTGCTATACCCCAAGTATCTGTCTTGCTTCCTCTGGTGTGGCAACCTCTTTGCCGAATTCATGGATGATGCGCTTTGCCCGTTCCACAAATTCCACATTGGACTTTGCCAGTTCACCTTTGCTGTACATAATGTTATCTTCCATTCCCACACGGATATTTCCCCCAAGTGCCAGCGCAGTGTATAGAATGGGAAGGTGACCTTTCCCGATCCCAAGCGCACTCCAGGTGGAACCTTCTGGAACCAGATTTTTTAAATAGACCAGGTTTTCTACGGTAGCAGGCATTCCTCCTGCCGCACCTAATACGAACTGAAAATGGAGAGGGGCTTTTAAGACGCCTTTTTTTAAGTAATAAAGGGCATTGTAGATCATACCCACATCGAAAATTTCAATTTCAGGCTTTACACCTGCTTCCTGCATGGCATTGCCAAGTTTCTCTAGAAAAGCAGGGCTGTTTTCAAACACGCAGTTATTCTGCCAGTTCATGGAACCGCAGTCATAAGAAGCCAGCTCCGGTTTTAATTCTTTAAAGGGTCTGATTCTTACTTCATCGTCCAATCCGATCCCTCCGGAGGTTGTTAAATTTAAGACAATATCACAATCCTCTTTGGCTCGGATGAGACGGACAGTCTCTTCGAATTTATTGTAATCCATGGAAGCTTTCGACTCGTCATCTCTTACGTGTATGTGTGCCATGGAAGCCCCAGCTTTATAACAGGCGTAAACCTCCTGCGCGATCTCTTCGGGCTGAATCGGCACATAGGGGGTAATTTCCTTTGTGGGCCAAGCGCCCGTAGTGGCTACGGTCAGAATTACCTTATTGCTCAAATCTCCCATATTAAAATCCTCCATACTGATAGGTTCTTTCCGGAACATCGTTTAAATCGTCCTCATCGATTTCTGCCACGCACCGTGCCATGGAACCGTCACCTAAGTGCCAGCGGAGAGGGAAGCAGTAGAAACGGAACCGTTTTCCAGAAACTTTATCTAAGTTGCCGCCTAAGTTCTCTACGCCCACAATTCCGTGTCCCAGCATCTCCTTATGGCATGGCTCCCATGTCCCCCAGCAGCCGATTGCTTCCAGTTCACCGAATTTCTTGTCATAAGCTTCCTGGCCGTGAAGTCTGATGTATAATTCTTTATCAAATTCCGCATAGGCCTCCTCACCGAATTTCTCAATATATTCTTCGGTGATGGGTCTTCCGGAAGCACCCAGTAAATTCATTCTTGTCATGCCGTTGTTGCCCATGGCTGTGTGAAGGGGATGGTCTAATGCCTGCATATCCATAGCGACACATTTTACCTTGTGCTCCACAAACCATTTTCCAGCCTCAATGCCTGTGCCGCAGGAATAGTGGTAATATTCCTTGGAATCGTCAAATTTGCGGTGCATTCCGGTGTTTAAGCAGACAATCATGCCCTCCAGTTCTTCCGGTTTGATATTGGCTCTCTCACATGCATCTTCTAAATGCTTTCCTGTAATAAGCCCCCATGCCTCGATTTCAATTTCCAGACAGATGGCATCTCCGGTATAAGCATCTACAGGCATCTCATGGGTATATCGGGCACGTTTTCCGTCAAATTCCTTCTCCATGACATGTCTCGGTGCATCGCAGTGAGTTCCGGTATGCATGGTGCATCCTATGTATTGGGTTAAAACACCGCCCTTTGCAAGGGAATGTTTATTGTCAATGACCGGCTTGTCAAAATATGGCCAGCGGGGAATATCTGCACTGAATGGATGGGTTAAGTCTACGAATACTTTCTTGCTCATGGGTGTTTACCTCCGTAATCAACTTTATATTTTTGTATGTTCAAATGGTTTAGCCGCAATTAATTGGCCCAATATCCGCCGTCTGTGGCCACATTGGCACCCGTCATGAAATCGCTTGCCATTGATGCCAGAAAAATGCACGGCCCCACGAAATCTTCCGGCTCGCCCAGACGTCCGATGGGAAGGCGCTTCAAGAAATTCTGGTAAACAGCGCTTTCCGGGTCAAACATCCATTCGGTTAAATCAGAGCGGAACACGGTGGGATTGATTGTGTTCACATTGATGTGGTATTTTGCGGTCCACTCACAAGCCAGAGACTGGGCCATTAAGTCAATTCCGCCTTTTGCGGTACAGTAGCCTGTGTAATTTGCCATACCCATCTTGGAGCGGGCTGAGGAAACCATAATAACCTTTCCACCTTTGCCCTGATTTATCATCTGCTCACCCACGTATTTGCAAAAGAGCCAGGTTCCCTGAACATCAGAATCCATAATCTGCTTCCATGTGGATAAATCCTGTTCGACTATGGGCTGAGGCTTGTTGTATCCTGCCGCTGTTACCAGCACATTGATTTCCCCAAATGCCTTGACGGTATCGTTGACCACCTTAATCACATCTGCTTCCACAGCCGGGTCCCCTGTAGAATATCCGCACTGAATGCCCCGTGCTTCTAACTCCTCACAAAGCGCCCTGCAGGTTTCTTCCTTGCGGCCTGTGACCATGACTTTCATTCCTGCCAGACCGTAACCGATTGACACTGCCTTTCCAAGAGCTCCTGTGGCTCCCGTCACAAGGGCAACCTTGCCGGACACGTCAAATAAATTTCCCATAAATTCCTTGTTTACCATATGGATCTCTTCCTCCTACTCCGGATAATTGATGATGACCAGCATACTTGCCGGACGGTTGGATTCATTGACTAAATAGCGTCCTTCATTGGGCTGGAAGGAAATGCTTTCGTTCTGATGAATGACATACCTGGTTCCGGCTTTGTCCGTCACCGTTATTTCTCCTTCCAGGACGTAATATACCTTCTCTAAGGGATTGTCTTCATAGGCATATTCTGCCCCGCCTCCCGGCAAAAAGGTGGACAGCCCCATCCAAAACTTCCTGGCTCCTGTCTCTTCTTTCCCATGAATCCTCATAGCCGTCATACCGAAATGGCCTGGGGCATTGTAGCTTTTTAATTCTTCCAGCGTTCTCTTTATCATTATTTCCCCTCCGTTTTATATGTGTTTGCTGTGTTTAATCGTAATTCTTACTGGCTTGCAACTGCCGGATTAACCGTTTATGGAACTGGTTCTGAATCTCCTGCTTTTCCTGCTCCGGATAAGCAAAGAACCCTTCTCCGGTCTTAAAACCCAGTTTGCCTTCCATGACCTTTTCCCGTAGAAGCGGGCTTGCCTGCGCTGATCGGTCCATAACAGCTAACAGGTTATCCCCGACGGTGCACCAGATGTCCAGCCCGCCGAAGTCGGTTACCTCAAGCTGACCGGTGGTGGCATACCGGAATGCAGGGCCATATTTTAAAGCAGCATCAATATCTATGGGATCAGCTGCTCCCATTTCCATGAGAGAAAATACCTCTCTTGCGATACCCTGCTGGATTCGGTTGGCTAAAAGTCCTGGAATGTCCTTTTTCACCTTTGCAGGCCTTTTTTCGATGGATCGGTAAAGATCCTCCACCTCCTTGTAGCGGCTTTCCGTCATGTTTCCGAAAAATGACAGCTCTACCAGCGGAATTAAATGGGCCGGATTATACCAGTGGCATACCATGACCCTGGACTTATCCTTTTCCTCTAATTTTGCGGTTAAGTCGGAAAATGCGATGCTTGAAGTGTTGCTGGCGATGATGGCATCTGCCGGAGAGTACTTCATGAGGTTTTCAAAAAGCTGCTGCTTTAAATCCAGTCTTTCCGGAATGGCTTCAATAATATAATCTGCATCCTTTACAGCGAGCTCCAGATCATGAAAGGTCTCGATTCTGACCAAAGATTTTTCTATATCGACCGGCTCAATCAGCCCCTCCTCCTGGAGAAGTTTATACTGTTTTCTGATTTTTTCCTTACAGGTATTGCGTACCTCTTCAAAGCTTTCATAAACGGAAACAGGATATCCATATAGTGCAAAGCACCCCGCTATGGCATGTCCCATGGTTCCAGCTCCTATCACAGCGATATTTCGAATCACATGTAACACCTTCTCTCTTTACAAATTGTGACAATGATTGATATTCATCTCATTTTGCTTTTGTAAATCCAGTGTATCATTTTTTTGATTTTATAATAAATTGATAATTTTTATTACTGTAATAGTAATTTTTCATGCAATATAATTATTGATTTTTGAATTAAGGAGATTTTTATTAAAATTTATGATATATTAGATCTGTAAAAATGAGTTTTTTTAGTAAAATGGAGAGTATAGATGAACCTTTTTCAATTAGAATATTTTATTGTCCTAGCCGAAACCCTCAGCTACACGAAGGCTTCCCAACAGCTTCACATCACCCAGCCGACGTTAAGTAAGCTGGTCATTAACTTAGAGCACTCAATCGGTTCCCAGCTTTTCATTCGAAACAAAAGGGAGGTAAAACTGACTCCAACCGGAAAGATTTTTTACCACGAAATCAGAAAGATACTTCACGCTTATGATTCTGCCGTAATAAAAGTAAAAGACATGGAAAATGGGACAACAGGAGTCATTAGCATCGGGCTTTTAGGAACTGCCCTTGTCCATCATTTTCCCAAGCTGATCAAGCGGTTCCATGAGCTTCACCCAACCATCAAGGTGAACCCCATGGACTATACCTACGATTACATTATGGAAACCTTAACAAGCGGTCAGATTGATGTTGCCATCTTACCAGATATAGAAATTGACTGCCCGCCTCAGTTTATAAAAAAGACCGTTTTCACAGACCATATGTGCGTGGTACTGCCTCAAAACCACAAATTTTCAGAGTTAAAATCTGTTTCTCTTACCATGATAAAGGACGAGCCATTTATACATATGGACCCTAAGTATTCCAGGACTGACCATAATTTAATTGACAACATCTATTCCCAGGAGGGCTTTTCTACCAACACGGTTTATGAGGCCAACTCTCTGATTAATATGATGCTTATGGTAGACTGCCAGCTGGGCATTTCCCTTCTCGCCAGCCATATGAAGCAGTTTGCAAATGATACCGTGCGTTTTGTTCCTCTGATAGGTTTTGAAAATTATTTTAAAGTAATATGTCTTTATAACAGGGAATCAAATGATTGTATTGAGAAGTTACTGGAAGTGGCTGATGAATATTTTAACAGCTGTAGCAACCGGGAATAGCCATTGGTTGCTAAATGCTGCATAATGCAATTCATAACTTATTGATGCAGTCAATAGATGAATTTACCTTTTAGGTAAACCAGTATAAAAGAAACAGCAGGCACAAATCCTGCTGCCTGCTGTTCCTTATTTATAAATTACGATTTTTAATTACGACAATTATGGTTCCCAGAATGATGATGATTCCACTTACCAACAGGACCGTGGAAGTAACTGGACTTGGCTTTCCGCAAATCCATTTCATCATTTCTGCTTGCCCCTTTTGTTTTGATTATTTCAAGTACTTTGTAATAAGTATACCAAACTGTTGGAGCTTTGACCAGTCAGTACATGTTTTTCTATTTTATAAAAGCAAAATGGGCTGTTACTTTTTCATTCTGAATCTTTTTTATCAGCTCCGGTACAATCTTTTTCCAGTCTCCGACAATCCCATAGTCCGCCACATCAAAAATAGGAGCTGTTTCGTCCTTATTGACAGCAATTATAATATCAGATTCTTCCATTCCGGCCACATGCTGGATTGCTCCTGAAATACCAATGGCAAAATACACATTTGGCCTCACCGTCTTTCCGGTCTGTCCTACCTGCATATCCTTGGGCTTCCAGCCGGCATCTACAACCGCGCGGGAGCAGCTGACCTGACCATTAAGCGCTAAAGCCAGTTCTTCCAGTAAACCAAAATTTTCAGGTCCGCCAATGCCCCTTCCACCTGACACCAGTATTTTAGCATCCATGATGTCGGCACACTCTGCTGCTGATTTTACAATATCCAGTATCTCAACATATTTTTGATCGGGTGTGAATCCAGGATCAAATTCTTCCACAATTGCCTTCCTGCCTTTTATGGGCGTGATTGCCTGCATCACACCGGGGCGCACCGTAGCCATCTGGGGACGGTGATTGGGGCATGCAATGGTGGCTATGGTGTTGCCGCCAAAGGCCGGGCGGGTCATTAAAAGCTGGTTATGTTTTTGCTCTCTGCCCGCCACCGGATTCAGAGGAAAATCCCCGATCTCCAGTTTGGTACAGTCTGCAGTAAGCCCGGTAGCAACTCTGGCTGAAACTCGTGGTCCCAGGTCCCGGCCAATTGCAGTCGCGCCCACCAATACAATCTCCGGTTTGTATTTCTCTATCACACCGGCCAGCGCATGGGTATATGGTTCTGTCATATACTCCTTTAACGCCGGATTATCAACCACGATGACATGATCCGCCCCATATTCAGCCAGTTCCTCTGCCATCTGTTTTACACCGGAGCCTAACAGGACCGCCGTCACATCTGTCCCTAAACGTTTTGCCAGTTCCCCTGCTTCGCCTAACAGTTCAAGTGCAATCCTGCAGATCTGATTATCCACCTGCTGGGCAAATATGTATACACCCTTATATTCCTCTAAACCCATTTTATTCACCACTTTTCTTTCCATATTAGATGATATGTCTTTCTCTAAGTTTGTTCACAATATAATCAACAGATTCCGGCACCTCCAGATTCACAACCTCTCCAGCACCCTTTCTCACTTTATCTGATGCCTTTGCGATCTGGGTGGGGGAACCTTTCAGACCAAGATTGCTGTCGTCAACCTCTTTTAAATCCTGCCTTCCCCACACGGTAATCTCTGCAGCATAGGCATCGAATATGCCTCCCGGTGTCATATACCGGGGAACGTTTAACTCCGAGAGAGCAGTAATCAGACATGGCATCTTTGCCCTGAGCAGATGATAACGGTCCTCAAACTGGCGCTCTGCAATTACATATTCTCCATCTATCCTTAAATTCTGTACATAGGATATGACCGGGATATCAAGGTGCTCGGATATCTGCGGTCCCACCTGGGCAGTGTCTCCGTCGATGGCCTGACGCCCGGTGAGAATCAGATCATAATCAAGTCTTCTAAGCGCTCCTGCCAATGTGGAGGATGTAGCCCATGTATCAGCTCCTCCCAGTACCCTGTCTGTGACAAGAATGCCGTTGTCTGCCCCCATTGCCAGGGCTTCTCGCAGGACCTCATCTGCTTTTGGCAGACCCATGGTAATTACGGTCACTTTTGCACCGTACTGGTCTTTTAATTTGAGAGCTGCTTCAAGTCCTGCCTTATCATCCGGATTCATAATTGCCAGCATGGCACTTCTGTCAAGGGTGCCATCCTGATTAAATTTTACACCGCCCTTTGTATCAGGCACCTGTTTTATGCAAACAACAATATTCACTATGTATCCTCCTTATTTCAGAACATCGCTGGAAATCACCATAAGCTGTACCTCGCTGGTTCCCTCGTATATCTCTGTTATTTTCGCATCCCGCATCATTCTTTCCACGTCATATTCGCGGATATATCCATAACCGCCGTGGAGCTGAACCGCTTTTTCCGTCACTTCCATTGCAGTCTTTGCAGCATACAATTTTGCCTTTGCCGCTTCCACACTATATATTTTCTGGGTTTCCTTTGCCAGAGCTGCTTTGTATACAAGCATTTTGGCAGCCTCAATCCTGGTTGCCATATCCGCCAGCTGAAACTGGGTATTCTGGAACTGTCCCAGCGTACGGCCGAACTGCTTTCTCTCTTTGACATATTTCACTGCTGATTCAAAAGCCCCTTCTGCAAGACCAAGTGCCTGAGCGGCAATGCCGATCCTTCCGCCGTCCAGTGTATGCATGGCAATACCAAATCCCTTGCCTTTCATTCCCAAAAGGTTTTCCTTTGGTATCCTGCATTCATCAAATATCAGCTCATAGGTCGCAGAGCCGCGGATACCCATCTTTTTTTCTTTGGTTCCAAACGAAAAGCCTGGTGTCCCTTTTTCCACAATAAAGGCTGATATCTCCTTCGATTTTTTTCCTCTCTTTTCAACAGTTCCAGTAACCGCTATGACGATGTAAACATCTGCTTCCTTTCCATTAGTGATAAAGCACTTAGAACCGCTAAGCACCCACTCTTCTCCGTCCAGAAACGCTTTCGTCTGTTGCCCCTGGGCATCGGTTCCAGCCCCCGGTTCTGTCAGTGCAAACGCTCCAAGCTTCCTGCCTGCCGCCAGGTCTGGTATGTAGGTTCGCTTCTGCTCCTCTGTCCCGTATGTAAGAATGGGATCAATACACAGGGAGGTATGGGCCGATAAGATTACCGCAGTGGTACCGCATGCCTTTGCCAGTTCTTCCACGCACATGATATACGACAGTACATCACAGCCCTGTCCGCCATACTCTTTTGGAACCGGTATTCCCATCAAACCGCATCTGGCCATCTTTTCAACAGTTTCTCTGGGAAATATTTCCTTCTCATCCACCTCATGTGCCATTGGCTTCACCTCATTTTCAGTGAAACTTCTGTACAGAGATTGTGCCAGAAGATGTTTTCTTGATAAACTAAAATCCATATCCTGTTTCTCCTTTTACACTCCGGCATCAATGCCGTTATTTACTTACTCCCTGTTATTAGCTGCTGTTTCCAATTCTTTATACAGGGTTTTTCCCGATTCATTTTTAGGAATCTGATCCACACACCTTACGGATGCTGCCCTGCTTCTGATTCCCGTTACGCGGTATAAGTAATCAAGAATCTCCCCGCCGGCGTCTGGTATGAGATAATCTGTAAAAATCACAAGCTTATCATCGCTTCCCACACATGCAAAATCAATTTCTTCATACTGTTCCTTCAAAAGATGCTCCACTTCATCCAGATTCACCCTGCTGCCGGATACTTTAATAAAGCGCTTTTTTCTTCCTGTTATATAGTAATACCCGTCAATGTCCCGGCTGGCAATATCCCCGGTATGCAGTACTCCCTTCCATTCATCCGGTTTTATAAGATCGTCTTTACCGCAGGCATAGCCAAGCGCTACATTCTTCCCCTGATACACCAGTTCCCCCGATACGTCAGGCTTTGTGATTTCACTCCCCTGTTCATCCTCCAGCCAGAATCTGCCGCCAGGTATGGCAAATCCCATACTGCCGCACTTCTCCAGAGATTTTGAGGCGGGAAGATATCCCATTCTCGCCGTCGCTTCTGTCTGTCCGTACATAACAATCAATTTCCTGTTGGTCCGTTCTGCGTAAAGGGCAAATTCTTTGTGCAGACCAGGCGGCAGCTTACCACCTGCCTGGGTCATGGTTTTTAAATCCGGCAGATCCATATCCATGAACCCAATCCGTTTTAAAATCTGATAGGTATAAGGTACACCGCCCAATGATGAAGCTTTCCTCTTCCTTGCAAACTCCCAGAAGGGCGGTTCCAGAACTCCAGAAGTGGTGAGCAAAAGTGTACAGCCCATTAAAACATGGCTGTTAATAATGGACAGTCCGTATGTATAATTCATGGGCAGCGTGGTAATCGGCCTCTCATTTTCGTTAATCTCCAGATAGGAGACAATGGACTGTGCATTGGCATCAATATTTTCGCTGCTCTGCCTGACCAGTTTGGGGCTTCCAGTGCTTCCTGATGTAGTCAAAAGAAGGGACAGCTGAAAAAACAGAGATGGCGGCAGTTTTTCATTTCTTTTGCAAAGGCAGTATCCGCCATACTGCCATATCATTTCGCCGTCTTCTATCTTCGCGGTACAGGCCTCCGGAACATACAAAAATTCCGGGTGATATTCCCTTATGAGACTATTTAAAAGGCTGGGGTGGATATGACTGTCCAGCATCAGAGGGACAATACCTGTTTTCAGGCAGCCGAGATAACCAAGCAATGATTCTACGGTATTTTCACAGAGAATAAAAATCAGCTTTTTTCCTCCGGCCTTTCCGTACAGTTCTCCGGAAAAATCATTGAATTGGCCATATGTGACACTTCTGCCCTTGTCATCCATAGCCAGAACTCTGTCAGCATACAACTTTTCCTTATCAAATAAGCGCACCTCACACCTCTCTTCCAATCTGCCTGGACAGCACAGCAATGAAATCCTGCCCATCCCATATGGGATCCATATCCGCTGCCCGTCCAACCGGTACGATTCGGTGAACCCCTAAAAGATGATTCCTTATTATAAAATCCATTAACTCCTGTTCTTCTATTCCATAGTATGTAAGGGTCTGCAAGCGGCTTGAGGCCAGCTGGCTGACGGCTTTCCTCCAATCTCCCTGATATTCAAAAAACAAACCAAAGAGACCGCGAAGCTTATCAGGGCATAAGGGAATGCTGGGCAGCCTGATTGTGTACAGGCAGTTTTTGTAACGGCTGATTCCAATTTCCCCTTCCAGTATCATGGCATATCTGCACAGCAGTTCATATTTGACCATTGCTTTATTGGCTGTCAGGTCATATGACAGGGCTTCCTTAGCAACAGCATTCCACCAGCGCACTCTGATTTTTTCTGTTTCTACTGATTCCTGCTCCTGATCCCATATAATAAACCGGGGGCTGGAACAGGCATTCTGATCCAGGAGATAGGTGTCATTATAAAACCGGTGAGCCAGATTCTTCAGCTCATCTTCCATCATAGAGCCTATCTGCACAGGATTCAGTATGCACATGGAAAACCGTTCCGGAAAATTCAGCTGCACTGCATCCGGTCTTATGGGCACAGACCTGATTTCCGATATGGTACGGTCACTTCCCCAGACCACACAACCCTCACAGCCTGAAAGCATCTCCCTGACTATCAGGGAATCTCTCTGACTGGAAAAGACACAGATCCGCCTCCTCATCCCCCTGTATTCATGCCGCTTAAGAAGACGCTCCATAATACGGCACAGGATTATATCCTGTTCCTGGCTTTTTAATGAGATGCGGACGGAGCAGCTGTTTCCTGCCAGCAATCCCATGACCAGGCTGTATCCAAACAATACCGGAACATTGGAGGCTGGTATATGAAAAATGATCCCCCGCCCCAGACGGGACCTCCCATCCCAGTACCTTTTTTTTAATTCCTCCATATGAGATGTGCGGCACCAGAATCCAAAGGCGGCCAGAAGCTCAAACTGTTTTTTCTCCCTGCGTATCTCACAGGACAGCGCTCCCAGAAACTTAATTACCGGCCCGGAAAAAGGTTCTGACGGTTTTGTCTCCGGGTTTCTTACCCCTGCCAGAATCACTGCTTCATCCTTCATAAGTATCACTGCACCCCCTGACCTGGGCCTGTTTGATTCTCCCCGTCACTTTAAAATATTTCCCCAGACGTCCGCACAGACAGTCATCCCCCCCTATGATAATCCCCTCATCCTCAGTAAGAATGGAATGTCCCGGATAGGACCGCGGCAGGGGGGATAAAACCTGAATGATTCCTTTTTCCCCGAATTCACAAGGAGTAAAATCAACCGGTCTTCTCGTTATGATATCCGAATAAACACTGGCATGAAGATTCCCGCATGGACATTCCATGTAAATGCAGCCTGTCTGTTCGGCCATTCCATAATAATTATGGATACGGCTTATTCCTGTCACCGAACAGATACGCGTTTTAAACTCTTCCTGAGAAACCGACTGGCTTATGAGTTTCTTCCAGCCTCCTCCATGGATAAGAACTGCATTGTTAAGTTCCAGCTTCTTCCCCTGTATGGCAAGAGCCTTATAAAAGTACTTCCAGATTATATAGGTAAAACCAAACACCAGAATTTTTTTCTCTTTATACTGTTTAAGGAATGCTTCCACAGCCTCCATATCCAATTCCATATCACTGGTAAGTGCATAACATATCCTGGAAGAAAAAATAGAAAAGCCCAGTATTCCGGCACCTCTTGCAGAAAACAGCTCCCTGTTTTTAAGCACATCCGGACTGTCGATTACAAGAAGCGGAAGCCGTTCACCTCCAAAGAAATCCTCCCCTATACTGGCCAGGGCATGCTGCTGGTATCCTGCAGTTTCCGTATCCAGAAAAATCTTTGATACCTCCTGTCCGTTTGTTCCGGAAGAGGTCATGGTCTTAAATACATCAGCCGGAGGAACGCTTATCAGTTCCATATCCTTAAACAGGCCAACTGGCAGCATAGGGATCTCTTCCTCCTTCATGTTTCCTGAAGGAATTTTCAGGGCTTTTAACAGCTTCTCATACGGCAGGCAGTGCTGCCTGTGGTATTCGGTCAGTTCTGTCATCCATTGACTGTACAATTCCCTTTTTTCCACCCTGCCAAGAGAATATGGCTTCCTTGCCAGAATCATTTCATAATTCATATCTGTCTTCCCCTTTTCATGAAACACTCCGCTGGTCTGGGACGTTAAATAATAACACCATATTTTTTCAGAACTTCTTTTCCTTTCTCATAAGAAGAAAAATCCATTACATCTGCGGTATTAAGGTGAATATCAAATGTCTCTTCTAAATCTGTAACCAGATCCATATGTCCCATGGAGTCCCATGAACGAATTCCCCTGTACTTAAGCTCCTCTAAATCTTCCTTTTTAACTCTTAAATCTTTTATAAACAACTGGTCATATTTTTCTAAATTCGTCATTGTCTGCTTCCTTTCCCCCTGCTGCTATGAATAATTGCTTCTTCATCATCTGACTGCTGCGGGATGTCAGTACCCGTTCCCCCTTCTGATTTCTTAAGGTTCCGCGAAATAAGCCCACATAACAGTCCTCCCGTTCCTCGTAAGAGACAAATTCCACCGTTAATTCTATCATGTCTCCCTGATAAACCGGGCGGATAAATCTGGTGGTGTGTTCCATATACAAAGTGCCGCTGCCAGGAAGCTCAGATCCCATGACGGCTGATACAAGAGAATCCAGAAACATACCATGAACCGGAGGACATTTAAATCCGGCCCTCTCTGCGTAAGCGGGATCCAGATGCAGCAGGCTCTCATCTCCTGTAAGCTCTGCAAAGCACTGTACATCCGCCTTTGTTATCAGCCGCCGTCTCACCGCTTTCTCATGCAGATGGAGAATTTTCTTTTTCCTGGAGCCAGATGCGCCTCCCTGTATCTCCTGTTCCAGACGCAAAAAACCTGCTTCATCCCATAGAAACACTACCTTTGTGCAGTTTATCAGACCGCTTACATCTGCGCATCTGCGGCTGCAGCCGCAGACTACCATCCAGATGTCGCATACAGCAGATGTGTCTGATATGACATATTCATGCCCGGGATTGGCTTCCCTGAACTTACTGACCCGGCTGCTTCTGTCATAGAGAGGATTGCAGCCTCCACAGAATTTAATCCCTATTCTCATAGTATCCTCCGCCCTGTTCTAATCCTGGGATTCCAGCATACACTGCAGTTTTTTTGCAGCCGCACTCAAAGGCCGTCTGCTGTCACTGACGATACATATATCCCGCTGGGGGATTTTCTCATACAGGTTTATCTCCACAATTTCCCCCTTTTCAACCAACGGCCGGGCAAATTCCTCTGGTACAAACCCGATTCCAAGATTCTTAAGTATAATCGGGAGGATAAGATCAATAGACGCCACCTCAATGGAAGGGCGCATGGTCAGGCCGCAGGACCGGTAAAAATCCTGAAAAAACTGAAATGTGGTGGTATTTTCAGACATTGTTATAAGGGGAAGTTTTTCCACCTCTTCCAGATATACAACCCGGTCCTGGTACTCTTTGTAGATAGGGCCGCCCACCAGTACGCTGTTAAAATCCTTAACCTTCACCACCTTTAAAGACTGTTCATGGTCAAAGGGTGAGGTGATAATGGCAAGATCAATCTTTCCGGCTTTCAATTCATTGAGTGTCTGGGGCGTATTATAGTTAAAGATATTTAATTTCACTTTAAGATACTGCTCCTGGAACTGCTTTAAACTGGCTACCAGGTAAGAAAGCATAGCCATCTGAGTAGCGCCCACGTTGATATATTCATGCTGTTCCCCAAGGTGTTCCCGCAGTTTTTCCTCCCCCTGTATCAGCTGCTGGCAGGCGGGCGCAACATAGCTGTAGAGCAGCTCTCCTTCCGCAGTCAGGGTAACCCCTTTTCTGGACCGGATAAACAGCTTGCACCCCAGTAAATTCTCCAGATTATGCATGCAGTATGTCACGGATGGCTGGCTGGTCACCAGGGCATTGGCAGCCCTGGTAAGATTTTTATACTTTGCTACGTAATAAAAAATTTTATAATGTTCAAAATTTGCAGTCATACCACTACTTCTTTCTCATTATTTTTTATGTTTATCCATCAAATTTTCATATCATGGCGTCAATTGACAAACTGCCTGCCCGCTGTTAAACTACAAAGCAAAGGAGGGTTTACAATGGAAGCCACAATTCAACAAATAGAAGCTGTCCTGGATGCAAACGTGCGTCCGGCACTGGCTGAGCATCATGGTAATGTAATGATACATAGCCTGGAGGATCATATATTAAAAGTAAGGTTAACCGGGAAATGTTCCGGCTGCCCTGCTGCACATAGTACCAATGAGGAACTGATTACCGCAGAAATCCGGACTGCATTTCCTTCTATCCTTGATGTCATTCTGATAGAAGAAATCAATCCTGAATTAACCTTAATGGCCCATAAGATTTTAAATCATCAGATCTAGCGGCATATGAGCGCCGGCTTATGACAACAGCCATATCAGGATAAGCCGGCAGCTTCTCCCTCTCTTTCTTTATCAAGTTTTATATTTCTTACATAAAGCCACATATCAAAAGATATCTCAACAAAATTCAGTACATAGAAGAACCATGACAGAAGAAACAGCCAGTCATATGAGACTGCATAGTGGTATTGCAAAAATTTCCTTGCTATGCCAAAGATATAACCAAGCCATATAAAAAACTCAAACTGAAGGCTTTTGCCTTTGGCAGTTCTTGATTTGTACGATTTGTAAACAGAAAACGGCCAGGATAAACCAAACCCGATGATCATAAGTGTTTCCAGCAGATCTGAGATCATTGTTACATTCATATAGTACCCCCTTGTACTTTGTTATAGTGCTTCCCCAAAACGCCTCTCAAATTCCTCTGACAGATCATCCCGAAACGCAGGTGCTGCGATATTAATTAAAGCCCTTGCCCTTGCCCTTAAGGATTTTCCTTTTAAGTGTGCAACCCCATACTCGGTCACAATATAATCCACATCATTCCTGCTTGTAGTCACAGCCGCCCCCTGGGTCAGAAAGGGAACAATCTTAGATATGGTCCCTCCCTTGGTGGTAGCTCCGAAGGCAATGATTGACCTTCCGCCTTTGGAGGCGGAGGCTCCCCTTACAAAATCCATCTGTCCGCCCACCGCTGAGTACTGCTTCAGTCCGATTGTCTCCGCACAGACCTGCCCCATCAGATCCGTCTGCAGGGCAGAGTTAATGGATACCACATTGTCATTCTGGCTGATGATGAACGGGTCATTGACGTAACTTACCGGTTTCATACAGATAGCCGGATTATCGTTGACAAATTCATACAGCTGCTTTGTCCCCATCATAAAGGTGATGACCATTCTTCCTTTATCAATATTTTTCCTTTTCCCTGTAATTGCCCCTGTCTCATACAGGTCCATTAACCCGTCGGATATCATCTCAGAATGGATTCCTAAATCCTTCTTGTCCCCTAGAAATTTAAGCACTGCATCGGGTATTGCACCGATTCCAAGCTGCAGGCAGTCCCCGTCATGTACCAGCTCTGCTATATTAGCGCCTATTTTCTCCTCCACTTCTCCGATAACCGGGCGGCCGTGTTCGTGGATTGGTTCGTGACTCTCTACAATTGCTTCCAGATTGCTGACATGGATGAAATTATCCCCCATCACTCTGGGCATGTTAGGGTTTACTGCACCGATTACCTTTGTTCCGGGGCGCTCCCCTGCTTCCTTTGCAAAATCGCAGGACAGTCCATAGCTGCAATAACCATGCTCATCCGGTTCAGACAATGTTACAAGGAATACCTGTGCAGGATCCATATTGGTTACATAGTCTGGTATGCGGTTAAAGAATACAGGAACAAAATCTCCTTTTCCCTCTGCAACGTAATTCCTGCTGCGTGCGCCTATGAACAGGGAGGAGTATTTAAAATGCTTATCCAGACCCGGTTCGAAAAATTTGCAGGCTCCCATGTCATGCTGCTGGACAATATGTATATCCCTTAAATCCTTTTCCACCGCATAATCCACCATAGCATTCACAAGTCCATCCGGTTCGGCAGCTGCATGGCCGATCAGAACCGTATCTCCTGAATGGATTACCTTTACAGCCTCCTGAGGGGTTTTTAATTTTGAAGCGTAAATTTCTCTCCAGTTCATACACTAAACCTCCTTATATTTTTCGGCAAAACGTCTCTGGAATTCTTCTGCAAGTTCATCCCGAAACTGGGGTGCCGCAATGCTAATCAGCTGCCTTGCCCTCTCCCTGAGCGTATTGCCTTTCATCTTAGCAATTCCATGCTCCGTAACAATATAGTCAACATCATTTCTGGAGGTAGTTACCGTTCCTCCCTGGGTCAGATATGGCACAATCCTGGAAACCGTTCCCTTTTTAGCAGTGGAAGGGAATGCAAGGATGGACCTGCCGCCTTTTGAGAAGGAAGCTCCCCTGATAAAGTCCACCTGCCCGCCGATTCCGGAAAACTGTTTTAAGCCCATGGCCTCGGAGCACGCCTCTCCCATCAGGTTCACCTCAACCGATGAGTTGATGGATACCATATTATCATTCTGACCAATTATGATTGGATGATTGACATAGTCCACAGGTGCCATGTAGACACTGGGGTTATCATCCGCAAAATCATACAGTCTGCGGCTGCCCATAAGGAATGACACGACTATTTTCCCTCTGTTAAAATTCTTGGCGGCACAGTTGATCACGCCTTTTTCATATAAATCAATGACACCGTCTGATATCATTTCTGAATGAATACCCAGATCTTTCTTATTATCTAGGAATTTAAGCACGGCATCCGGAATTGCTCCGATTCCCAGCTGCAGACAGTCCCCATCATTTACCATGGAAGCTATATGTTTCCCGATTGCCATCTCCACATCTCCTATTTCCGGAAGAGCAAGCTCTGGTATGGGGGTGTCATCTTCTACAATCACATCGATATCTGATACATGGATAAAGCTGTCTCCCAGAGTTCTCGGCATATTGGTATTTACTGCAGCAACTACCTTAGCGTCCTCTACTTCGGCTGCTGGTTTTGTATAGTCACAGGACACGCCGAAACTGCAGTATCCATGCTCATCCGGCAGGGATAAGGTTACAAAAACCACATCCGGTTTTTTTGTGCTGCGGTAAAATTCCGGTGTCTGATAAAAATAGCATGGAGTGAAATCTCCCCTCCCGCTGTTGACACAGTCTCTGGTCTTTGCTCCAAGAAACAGACTGTTTTCCCGGAAATGTTTCTCCATGCCGGGCTGTGCATAAAGGGAATGCCCCATATCCACCTGCTGGTAAATCTCTATCTTTCTTAAATCAGCCTGCACCGCATACTGGGTCATTGCATCCACCAGCTTTATGGGTTCACCTACCGCATGGCCAATCACCACTTTGTCACCGGATTTAACTACCTTAACAGCCTCTTTTAATGGCTTTAATTTTGAAGTATATATCTCTCTCCAATTCATACCTGTGTTAACCTCCCTCTTAGGTCTAAAACAGCCATATTTAATCCTTTATTTTTGCAATTGCCTTTGCAAGTTCTTTCTTTCTTCCAATATTGCCCTGACGGGAGATCATGATCCTCTGGGCCTGTGGCGAGCCGGCGCCATGAAGAGATTCTGTCCTGTAGCCCACTGCAGCAGTTCCAAGTGTCAGATTCTCGATTAAGCGCAGAATCCTGAGACGGTTTTCCGTTGACACTCCTTCAATTCCCTTTAAATATTTCTCCACATAGCCCCCCACAACCGGATTGTTTAAATCCTTCTCAGACGGTGCAGTCACCATAAGACCTCCTGCAATATCCTCTGCCAGTCGTGCAATCTCATATGGATATCTGGTCACATTCTGCTTACATACATTGGCGAGTAACAGATCTATAATGTAATTACCGGAATCAGTGGGAGTTCCTTCTGCGGAGCATGCAATGCCACAGCAGTAAAGTGTCTCGTTTAAATGGGTCATCTCAATCAGTTTATCCTTAATATGGGAAGCTTTGGGTACGCCGTTATAATCAGCTGCCAGGGCTGCCGCTCCAATCAGGACATCACCCACTCCCACCTTGCAGCCGCCATAGGACTGTCTGTGGTATCCGGCGAACCGTTCTACCAGCATACCGGCAAATTCAAATTCTCCATTAAGGAAAATGCGGTCATTGGGAACAAATACATCATCAAATACAACCAGTGCCTCTACACCTCCAAATTCGCTGTTGCCCACATCCATCTGTGATCCTTCCAGCTTTCTGGTGTCGCAGGACTGCCTTCCGATAATCATCACGATTCCCTCTGCATCTACAGGAACTGCAAAGGATATTGCATAATCCTTATCATCTGGCCCCATGGCAACAGTAGGCATTACAATTACTTCCTGTGAATTGATAATACCTGTCTGATGTGCTTTTGCGCCTCTGACTACAATTCCGTCAGCTCTGCGCTCCACCACTCTTAAATACATATCAGGATCTGGCTGCGCATGTGGTGCCAGCCCCCGGTCGCCCTTGGGATCCGTCATTGCTCCATCTACAGTCAAATCTTTATCCTGAACCATACGGAGATACTTTTTAAAATTCTCATGGTAGCTGGTGCCGTATTTTTCATCAATCTCATAGGTAGTTGACCATTCGGCGTTAAACGCATCCATTCCCACACAGCGCTGGAAACAGGCAGCCGTTTTCTGTCCGCAGAGCCTTTGCATTTTAACCTTTTTAATCAAATCATCCGTGCTTCTGTGAATATTGGCAAATCTGTTGATTTTACGTCCATCCTCCAGGGTTACAGTCATTAAATCCTCATATTCCGGCATCTGCGCCAGATCATAGGTCGCCTTGACAGAATTAAGGGATGGTCTTAAAATCGGATGATCAATCGGGTTGTCAATCATTTCCCCAAACATATAAATATTAAGCTTCAAATTCCGCATACTTTCCACATATTCTTCACCAGTCATTAATCCCATAATTTTCTTCTCCTTTTCAATACAATTCCTGATAAATCTTAAGCACCCGGTCCGCATTCAGGGGCACAAAGTTATTTGCCATGAGACGTGCCTGCTGCTCCATGACGCTCTTGGTAAATACTGCAAGCTCCTCCTGTTTCACGCCATATTCATGAAGCGCCTTCTTCGGAAGAATTATGCCAAGCAGCTCATCAAGCTTGTCATAAACTTCTGATTTGGAGCACCCCAGCAGTTTTACAAGGCACTGGTTCATCACTGCAATCTCGCCATCCTGCCTGATTTCCATATAATTCTTAAGTACTCCTGTAAACATGGCATAGTTGCTCTCCCCGTGAGCCACATGATAAGTGCCTCCTAACGGATAGCTGGTGGCATGGACAGCCGCACACCCGGCTGTTCCGAATGCAATACCTGCATAATTGCTTGCAATGAGGAAATCCTTCATAAGCGGAAGCCTTGCCTCCGGTCCTTTTGCTGCAATCTCCTGATATCCCCTGATAATCATTTCAATGGCCTTATAACCAAACAGCTTTGTAAACGGTGTAGCTTTCGGAGACAGGCTGGACTCCACAGCATGAACCAGAGCGTCTATGGAACTGGTAGCAAACACGGCAAATGGCAGACCATTTAAAAGTTCCGGCACCAGCACCGCTTCATCAGCATACATATGAGGTGACACAAGACCAACCTTTGTTCCCAGTCTGGTCCGGTTGATAATGGAAATATTCGTAACCTCACTTCCAGTTCCGCAGGTTGTGGGCAGGATGACAAGTTCACGTTTCTTTCTGATATTCTCAGGTGCAGCGTAAAGTAAATCCAGGGGATCCCCTTCGGACACCGCCATAACCTTGGCAATATCAATTACCGTACCTCCGCCTATGGCGATAATCCGCCTGCAGTCTGTTTTTGCAGCCACTTCAAGGATCGAATCTACCATGACATCGGTCGGCTCCCCTGTTCCGTATGTTTCCTGAAAAATGGTATGGACATTCAGGTCAAGACTTCCGAAATATGGTTTGTATATGTATTCATTGGTCAATATGAGATCACCGCTGCCAAGGTTATATTCTCTGGCGAATTCTGCACAGGTATCATAGTATGAAATCTGGGATTTTAAAATAATCTCTTTCATTTTAAGTCCTCCTATGCAAAAATTTCTTCATCTGACGGCTGTTTCCAATCCTTTTTTACAAATGCAATCCGGCTCTTGTTCATCAGGTGGGTATAGAACAGATTCTCGCTGATCGCATTGCTGCCCCAGCTTCCGCACCCCAGTGTGGTGGTAGGATTCAATGAGTTTGCAAAAGCTCCGCCTGCCATGCTGGAACAGGTCTGATTGACTACCACCCGGCTTACAGGAAGCTTCACACCTGCGTATTCAATGTGTTTTTTATCATTGGACTGGATATCTGCGGAATGCCCTTCCCCTTCATATACCAGATTGTCATATGCAATCTGTACAGCCTCTTCCCAGGTTTTATAGCTGTATGCAGCCATCATCGGGCACATCTTCTCCTTGCTCCATACAATACCAGCTCCGTGTCTCTCAGGCTTTACAATAATGACCTTTGTACCCTGGGGAACGGTAATCCCAGCCAGGTCTGCTATGGTTTCAACCGATTGTCCAACCACTTTTTTGTTGATCACACCATTGGGGAATACCACTTCTGCCAGTTTATCAATAACTTTTCTATCCTCTATGTAGAATGCTCCCTGAGTTACAAATTCCTTTATCACCTTATCGTAATCCTTCTCAGGAGCAATGATTGTCTGGGTTCCGGAACAGATAATACCATTGTCAAAGATGCGGCTGGCAATCATGCGCCCTGCAGCTGCCTTGTAATCAATTCCTTCATCAATCAGTCCCTGTACATTGCCAGGTCCCACGCCATAGCTTGGTTTTCCGCTGGAATAAGCGGATTTTACAACACCCGCGCCGCCGGTAGCCAATACAACATCACAGGCAGCCATCAGTTCGTTGGTAAGTTCGATCGATGGTTCCTCGATTACCAGAAAGATATCTCTCGGGACTCCCATGCGGTCCAGCTCTTTATAATATAGTTCAGCCACTTCCATCGCACATTTCTTACTGCGCGGATGCGGTGCAATAATAATCGTATTCTGGCATTTCACGGCGTACATTGCATTACACATGGGGGTAACAACTGGGTTGGTGCACGGTGTTGCGGCTGCAATAACGCCCATGGGCTTTGCCACCTCAATCAGCCCGGCTTCCTCATCTGCTCCAATAATGCCAATGGACTTTTTTCCCTTTAATGCATTCCAGATAATTCTGGATTTCCCTTTATTCTTAGTGACCTTGTCTTCGTAAACGCCCATCCGGCTTTCCTCAACAGCAAGCTTTGCCAGCGGCTCTGCATTGTCAAAAATAACTTTTGCAAACATCTTTACAATTGCGTCTGTCTTTTCCTGGTCATAGGTACGCAGGACCTGCTGTGCATTTCTGGAACGTTCTACTAACGATTGAATTAACTGGCTCATTTTTGTTATCTCCTTAGATAGTGATTTTTTTAACATTGTTTCTATGGTTAATTCTAATTCGTTTTTTCTGTATTTAAAAATACTAATAACTTATCATAAACAATAGGATTTTTTATGGTTCATTTTTGGCATAATGACCAATTTATTGATCAATACAAGCCTTGCCCCAATTTTCAAAGGCATAATACGCGAAATCTTATTGTTATTTTTTTAACTTAAACATGCTAAAAAAACCGTATACAGAGAGACAATAAACGGATAAGGAAGGTTTTATTCCGGAACGAAACAGATATGATCTGAAATATCACGGTTCATTAATAATTTAGAGCATCAACTGGGGTGTAAACTTTTCGTGAGATCCAACCGCGGTATCTCATTGACACCCGAAGGGGAGAAGCTTTATTCCCATGTAAAAATTGCCCAGGAACAGTTCAGGGCTGCTGAAGTACCTAAGTCTTCTCTTAAAGAGCCGATTCCAAGACGCAGTATCTGTCTGGTGGAGAATACCAGCAGATGCCCAAGTATTGCTGCAAATGCATTAAAGCAGATGAAACTTTCCAGGATTCCTGCAGCAGACAGTTATAACAATTATAATAAAAAAAGACACTTCCAGAATATTTCTTAGAAATGTCTACTTGCGATTTTTTACAACTATAATTATAATTCCTAAAATGATGATGATTCCACTGACCAGCATGGCTGTGGAAGTAACGTGATTTGGCTTTCCCGCTATAAATACTGACGTTGGACCATCGGCCCCGCCAATCACTGCAACCGCCTTATTTCCTGCAGTAAATACACCAGCTATGATCAGTGCACCTCCCGCCAACCCTAATATCCCACAAATCCATTTCATCATTCCCGCACTTCCCCCTGAATAGAATATTTACGTTCTCCAAATCATTATAACATAATATTCACTCAATTCAAGTCTGCTCCATCGAATAAAATTTTTCCGATGCAACTGGTATGCATAAATTTACTGAAATTGGCTATTTTAATAATTCCAGTTTTTCTATATGATAGGTTTTAACAAACACAACAGAAAGGGCAGGTAACTATGAATAGCAAAAGAACAAAGAAATTAGTATTCAGCGCATTGATGGCAACACTTACAACTGTAGCTACCCTGGTAATACATATACCGTCATTTCAAGGCTATATTCATCTGGGGGATGGTATGGTTTTATTAAGCGGCATACTTCTTGGTCCTATAGCTGGAGCAGCCGCCGGGGGAATTGGTTCTATGATGGCAGATTTGGTATCTGGCTACGCATTCTATGCGCCGGCTACATTTTTAATTAAAGCACTGGCCGCCTTCTTTGCCGGATACTTGTACCGCAGACTTTCACCCAGCCGCCCCAACATACATTTTCACATACTGCCTTTTCTGACCGCAGGTATTATAAGCAGCTGTATCGTCACAGGTGGTTATTTTATATTCGAACTTTTTGTATATAACCGGGCTGCTGCCATGGTTAATATTCCATTCAATCTGGTACAGAATCTGTTCAGTCTGATTGTGTCCGGTGCCCTGCTTCCTTTTCTTGTACGTATTCATGAGATCAGAAGTCTGAACCTGGAAGCAGATTCAAAGGTTGATTTGAACTAAACATAAAGCCGTGCTTCCCGCACGGCCTTGTTTAACCCTTTCTATAATCCCCACCTGATCAGAATGAATCAAGACTTTTTACCCAGATATTCATATCTTCAAATGCACCACATATATTACAATTATTGATTAATCTTCCTCTATATTTATATTGATGTTTACATAAAGCCATATTAACCCCTACATTAACTGCTCTGGATAAACTATATAAAGCAATGAATTTTCTGTTTTTAAGCTCCTCTTCTAACTCATGGATAATATTTGACAGCACCCCTTTTCCCCTGTAATCCGGATAGGTGGCGCAATCCGTCATCTCAGCATTTCTGTTCTTACTATCCATATCCGCTGAAGCCATTCCAATGATCTTTCCCTCTGATTGCGCAACTTTATAAAGTATTTTTTCATTCATTGTCTGTCTTATATATTCCTCGTCATATACAGGCGTGGGATAGGTGGAAAATACGGTGGAAAATAACGCTACGATTTCTCCTATATCGTTTTGTGTGGCTGTTCTGATGCTGTAAGAAAGTGTGCTGCTGCCACCTGCAGTATGTCTGGTGTCTGGCATTAAGCACTGAGCGATTATCTTATCCTTTTGTTCCGGATTCTCAGAAATTTTCCTTTTGCTGTCCATAAAATATGACACACAATAAGCATCTGCGCCTTTGAAAAAACCATCTATTTTCCCTTCAATGCAAAATCCTGCCTGAGTAAATAGTTTCACCTCGGACAAAACGGTATTACATAAAATTTTACCGGCCTGATTGACTGATGCAAAGTTTTTTATCTTATCTAACGTCTGAATCGGTATGCTGCCGGAATCAAGGATTTTTACGCGCTTATTCATATGATCCAGATATATTTTCACTTTATCTATTGTAAAATAGCAATTATCTTCAATATCACATTGGAACTTTTTCATTGTATCCCGCTCTCCTGTCAATTCGAACATTACTTGTAGGTGTCAGGCAAGTACATTCATTTTTTAAGAGTTTTTCCAACCCTTTAGAGTCATCATTTTTGTATTTATCACAAATACCGCAATGTTTACATGTATGGGTTTTATCGGTGGGTTCCGTATACGTACAGATTACGCCTTCATAGTTTCTTAAAATCACTTTTTCCGGTGATTGGGAAATTACATATTGGGGATTAACTGGTATCTTGCCTCCGCCTCCAGGTGCATCTATTACAAAAGTAGGTACTGCAAACCCGGAAGTATGCCCGCGTAACAGCTCTATAATCTCAATTCCTCTCGCTACCGGGGTGCGGAAATGTTCAATGCCCTCAGACAGATCGCATTGATAGATATAATAAGGCCTTACCCGGTTCACTACTAATTGCTGTACAAGGGATTTCATAACAGATGGGCAGTCATTAATATTCTTTAATAAAACAGACTGGTTCCCCAGGGGAATTCCAGCATCCGCAAGCATCTGGCATGCACGTTTTGATTCCGGTGTTATTTCATAGGGATGATTGAAATGGGTATTAATCCAGACCGGATGGTACTTTTTAATCATGTTACATAAATTTTCTGTAATACGCTGGGGCATAACAACTGGAACGCGGGTTCCAATTCTAATAATTTCAACATGAGGGATTGCCCGTAATTCTTTTAAAATAAATTCAAGTTTTTCATCGGAAACGCACAATGCATCACCGCCGGATAATAAAACATCTCTGACTTCCTTATGAGCTTTTATATATTGAATGGCTTTTAAAATGGATCTTCTTGATAAGGAACTATCTTCCTGGCCTGCAAAACGTCTTCTTGTACAATGCCTGCAATACATGGAGCACTGTTCGGTAATAAGTAAAAGCACCCGGTCCGGATATCTGTGTGTGAGTCCGCGAACCGGAGAGTCCAGCGTTTCATGCAAGGGATCACAGCTGTCACAATCCGATATTTTTGATTCATGAACCGTTGGTACTGCCTGCCTTCTGATGGGACAATTATAATCTTTGGGATTAATGAGAGTCGCGTAGTAAGGAGTAATCGCCATTTTTAATTTCTTAAGGCTGGTGATGATACCAAACTTTTCGTCTTCTGTCAGATTGATGATTTTCTCCAGTTCCTCAACTGTTGTAATCCGATTGGATATCTGCCATTGCCAGCTGTTCCACTGTTCTTCGGTAACATCTTTCCATAATTCTATATTTTTATAATTTCTCTGCATTCACACCTCCATGAAAACGGTTCCTAGTTACGTTGTTTACGATCCAGCCTATGCACAAACGGTTGCCGCAAGGTTGAATCGTAATTGAATTCTGATACTATTATAAGATCTGCGATATAAACTCTTTCGTTCTGTCATTGACCGGATGATTAAATATTTCTTCCGGTGTCCCTTCTTCGACAATCCTGCCGTCATCCATGTATATAATTCTGTCAGCAACTTCCTTTGCAAATCCCATCTCATGGGTCACAACAACCATGGTCATGCCGTCATCTGCAAGATTCTTCATAACCTTCAAAACCTCACCAACCAGTTCGGGATCAAGGGCTGAAGTAGGTTCGTCAAATAGCATGATCTTAGGATTCATCGCTAATGCACGTGCAATAGCGACACGCTGTTTTTGTCCTCCGGATATCATCGCCGGATATGTATCCGCCTTATCCTTCATATTCACTTTATCCAGCAATACAAGCCCCTGTTCCTTTGCAGCAGCAAGGGGGACCTTCTTAACCTGGGTTAAGCCTTCTATTACATTTTCCAATACCGTTCTGTGTGGAAAAAGATTAAAATGCTGAAACACCATGCCTACCTCTTGTCTGACTAAATGCAGATTTTTCGTCTTTGCTGTGATTGTTTTCCCACCCAGTCTTATGGTACCCTCCTGGTATTTTTCAAGGAAATTAATACATCGAAGCAGTGTACTCTTGCCTGACCCACTTGAGCCAATAACAACAACAACTTCATTCTCATCTACATGGAAATTAATATCATGCAATACCTGATGTTTCCCAAACCATTTATTAAGTCCATTTATATCTATCATAGGCTGATCACTCCATCACTTTAAAATCACTGACATTTAACCGTTTCTCAACTACATTCGCAAATATCGTTAATACTGAGGTCATAATTAAGTAGTAAATAGCTGCTATGGTTAACATCTCCATCAGCCGGAACGTAGAAGATCCAACCTGCCTGGCATATAGCAATAATTCCGGTATTGCAACAGCACTTGCTAAAGAGGAGTCTTTTAATGCTATAATTAACTGATTACTCAATGAGGGAACTGCACGCTTGAATGCCTGGGGTAATATGATACGGCGCATAACTTTCCCTTCTGTCATTCCCAGAGAAAGACCTGCTTCCCGCTGACCTCTGGCAATCCCCTGAATCGCCCCTCTGAATATTTCCGCAATATATGCAGCATTATGAAGTCCAAGTGCTAAAAAAGCAGAAGGTAAATTCCCAAGACGAACAATATTAACTAACCCAAAATAAATTAATAGCAGCTGTAACAGCAACGGCGTTCCCCGGACAATCCATATATATACTTTTGCCGGAAAACTTAAAATCCCATATTTGGATATACGCATCAGCGCAAGAATAAGCCCTAATATCAGACCAATCAGGATACCGAATACTGTCACCAGTACTGTCATCTTTGCTGCAGCTAAAAATGACAAAAAATATTTTGGAATTATTGAAAAATCCCAAATGCTCATACTTTTTCTCCTTTTCACAAAATCCTGAAATTACTTCACGGTGATATCTACACCATCAAGCCATTTTTCACTGATCTTTGTCAATGTGCCATCATCATGCATATCTTTTAAGATCTCATTTATTCGCTCCAGCAGTTCCTTATCATCCTTGTTGATTGCTATTCCCATACTTTCAAGCCGCAGCAGCTCTCCAACAGGTATAATCTTATCTCCGCCCGCAATATCCTTCATTGCAGACAAGCCTACCAGCCGGTCCGTAATTACACCATCTACCCGGCCATTGATCAATTCCATGAGTGTGGCATTATCATCCTGATAAAAGCTTACTTCTGCTCCCAGTTTTTCCCCATCCTGAACGAAATTAGTTCCTGTAGCTACAGCAATCTTTTTTCCTTCCATCTGATTCACATCTGTAATTCCGGAATCATTGTTCACGAATAACTGTGCACCGGAATAATAATAGGGGCTGGTAAAATCCACAACTTTAAGGCGCTCATCTGTTATCGCCATGCTGCCTAAGATCCCATCGTAACGTTTGTTTCTTAAGCCTTCTGTCAGTCCATCCCAGTCGGATGTGACATAATTAAGCTTTACTCCTAAACGCTTTGCTATCTCCTGCCCTGTATCTACATCAAATCCAACTACTTTACCATCTTCCATATAGTTAAATGGGGGATAACCTCCACTTCCTACGACAGTTAAGGTCCCTGCCGCCTCAACTCGCTTTAAACTGTCTGTTTCCTCCTTTTTACAACCTGTGACGAGAATTGAAAATGATATTAACATTAGTAAAAACATTAATCTTTTCTCTAGTTTCATATACCCTCCTTATTCTTTGAAGCAAAAAGTAACAACTTCATTTTAACACAAAGTTGTTACTTTTCCAAGTAAAATATTACCTGATTAACAAAATTTAGAAATAAATGCTAAAATTACACTGGGATTTTTACCTGGCAAATGGTAAATAGCCAGTCCAGGAAAATAAATTAACCGCCCCATAGGGGCGGCATAAATGGTATTACCAAAAGTCGGCGTGAAATGCTTATAAATACATTTAACCCGTTATTTTCCTATCCAAGTATCCTTTCATAGGCTTCAAGCAACATGGAGCCAACACCGTAGGAGACAATATCTTTAATATCAAACACCGAACCTAATACGATCCGTAGAAACCTGTTATGTTCCAGTCCAAGAACATGTACTAACTTGAAATATTGCAGCACCTCTACTCCTGCTGCAAACAGGAATACATACAATGGGAGTAATCTGCATCTTTCCGGTATGAAGATTCTCGTAAAGCTATACACTAGAATTACCACCAGCATATCTCCCACATACGGCCGCACAAAAGTATCATGTACATATAATGCTATCATTACCTCTACAAGCAGAAGAAGTACAAACGCAATTGCATACTTAATTCTTAACTGATTTCTTTTTGTCATTTGTAAGTTCATAACTCTCCCCTATCATTTTGATAATATCACTGTCTGGAATTGTTCCATCCAGAATAATGGAACTCCAATGCTCTTTATTCTGATGATATGCCGGTATCACAGAGGCATATGTGCTCCTCCATAAATCTCTCCACTCCGGATCGCATTTTACATTGATCCATATATTGCCTTCTCTTTCATATATCCAGGCAAATGCTTTCTTATTCTTTTTATGCCGCATTAAGGTCCAGTTTGTATCATGGAAAGGATAATCCTCATAGACTTCCTTTAATTTCATGCATATATCTATTACTTCTGAACGTTCTTTCAAAATTACCACCTGCTTTATAGTATTATTCGCTACAATAACTATATTGACATACGAATTTTATCTACGAGAGTTATATCCGCTGGCAACCAGCCCACGGAATTCATCTCAGCCTTCGTCAGCCACTTTGCGTCCTCATGCTCTTTCAACACCAAATCCCCGGCAATAACTTCCGCCCAAAAGCAATCCATAGAAAGATGAAATGCAGGATAATCGTATTCAATGGTATGAATCAACTCTCCAATTGAAATCTCTGTATCTAATTCTTCCTTTATCTCTCTCATTAGTGCTTCTTGTGGAGTCTCACCTTCTTCAATTTTCCCCCCAGGGAATTCCCAGCCGCCTTTTAGATCACCATAACCACGTTGGGTAGCAAAAATAATGGGTTCTCCCTTTTCATTAAAATCTTTAATTACTGCAGCTACTACTCTTACTATTTTCATCCTGCCTTCACATCCTCTTTTTTTATATTACTTTGCAAATAACGTAATAAATCTTCTCTAACTGCATGATGCATCTTCATCTGAAATTTAGTTATATCACGTTCTTTACCATAATTATCGTTTTTACGGGCAGGTTTAGCCTCTATTATATCAAACTGCCCTACATAATAAAAATCTGTTACTGCATCACTTTTCTTAACTAAAAGATGTTTTCTCCGTGCTGTCATTACATCAGTAACATAAGAGCTATTAATTCCTCTTCCTATCTGAGAATCCCAACGAAAAATCATATTATCCTCAAAAGCATCTGCGTAATCCGGTTTACCATCTATATAATTTTTATCATCAGAACTCTCCTCTTTATGATATGTTACAAAAATAAATACATCTTCTTTTATCCGTTTCATTCCATACATTATAGATGATATATCCTTACCGCAGTTCATTAACAGACTCACATCACGCCTTGAATATTTTTCATAGAGAACAAACGGTTTATTATTATCCTGGTTAATCAAATACTTTTCCCTGTATCTTCTAAGACCCACTTCAATAATATCGTTGACCTGCTTATAGAATTCTATATGAAGAAGGCGTTCTGCAAACCCGCCAAGCCTTTTTAACGTGCTCTTCTCATCGTAATTAACAATATCAATATGACAGTATTTTTTGTACTCTTCCTCTTTGCTTACAAATTTTCCTTGCAGAACTTCAATTGCATTTTTAAAAGAGGTGATATCAAGATCATAACCGTAAGTCTGCTGAAACTCTTGTTTAATCTGATCTACATAAATAACCTCATGTTTTAAAAAGCGCTTTAATATTTCAAGTTCGTATGGTCTTGCTCCACTAAGTATTGTCTTTGACAAGTATTCTAAAGTAATCATTTCCTGTTCCGTTATCTTTCCCATGAAAGTTTCCCTTTCTAAAGAAACTAAGAAACTTTGATAGGTCTTATATTCTCTAATAATTACTAGTGGATCTATTTCCCCATTTTCATAGAAATCAAGAAGATATGGAATTCTGCCCAGGCGATTTTTCAAAAAAACATAACTTTCTCTGATGATGGATTTCATACCCTTAATTTTATCAATTGACGAAAAGATTTTTTCCTTAGCAATCTCATCAAAGTGTACGGTAGAAGCTCCTGGAATCGTACTATTGCCACTAATAATATATTTACGAATGGTATCTGGATTATAAGAACGATCTCCTGATAACGCAATAGGAATCATAAAATTATTATTATAATTGCCAATAAAATCCAGAATTACAACATACTCTTTTCCCTCTGCTTTTCTAAGACCTCTTCCCAACTGCTGAATAAATACAATAGGTGACTCCGTAGGGCGAAGCATAATCACCTGATTAACTTCTACGATATCTACACCTTCATTCATAACTTCAACTGAAAATATGTAATCCAATGGCTGCAAATCCTCTATAGTCTCATCTTCGTCCATGGCTAATCTTTCAAATGCTTCTTGTCGGATCGCTTCAGATGTATTACCATTTAAGGCAATGGTTCTATATGATTTTCCAGTTTCTGGATTAATAATCTGATTAAATCTTGATGATAATTCTTCAGATTCATCTACTCGACTACAAAAAATTAATCCTTTTATTCTATCTCCACTATATCCGAAATAATTAGCCTGCTCGATAATATGCCTTACTCGTTCTTCCCCTGTTAGCTGATTAAAATCTCTTTCAGAAATATATTTTGCTTTAATCTGCTTATCATCCATCATTGAAATATCACTGATTCCAAAATAATGAAACGGGCAGAGCAATTTTTCTTCCATAGCCTGCTGAAGACGTATTTCATAAGCAATTTGGTAATTGAAAATTTTGTATATATTTTTATCAGGTAAATTATCCTCTCGCTTATCAGGGGTTGCTGTCATACCAAGCCAAAGTCTGGGTTTAAAATATTTCATTACTTTCTGATATGTATCTGCAGAAATATGATGAGCTTCGTCTAAAATGATACAATCAAATTCATTGGAATCATATTTTAACAAATGCTCATCTCTATTTAATGTTTGCACTGTTGCAAATACATAATCAGAATCGTATTCATGATAACCTGCGCCGACTAGTCCCATTGAAATTGTTTTCGCAAACACTTTTTCATAAGATTTTTTTGACTGACGTGCAAGCTGTCCTCTATGAACTACGAACAATACTCTCTTAAAATCAAGTTCACGCATGGCAAATGCTGAAGCATAAGTCTTTCCTGTTCCTGTCGCTGAAATCAGAAGTGCTCTTTCCTCACCAGCAGATAGTATTTTCCTAAGATTTGTAATAAAACCAGTCTGCATATTATTAGGTTGTAATCGATACTTTTCAATAGATGCAATCTCATCTTGCTTAGCAATTTTACGTTGGTGCTTAATGGTATTATAGCGTTCTTTATAATTCTCGTAAAAATCATCAAACCTTAGTGAATACCTTGATTCCCAAAGTTCATAAAATTCTGCAATAATCTCCTGCGCCATCTCTCCCTGCTCAGTAGATATAACTTTTGTATTCCATTCGCGGTTACTTGTTAATGCGGAGCTTGTAATATTGGAACTTCCTATTATAATTCGGTAGATTTCTTCCTTTTTAAAAATATACCCCTTTGTATGGAATCCTTCATCAGCGGCTTCTACATCAAACATTTTAAGAGTAATATTCTTAAGCCCATTTAATTTCTCTAATGCCTTAGGCTCACTGAAATTCAGATAATTGGTCGTAAGAATTTCTCCAGGAATGTTTTTCTTCTCAAGTTCTCGCAGCGTCTGGAGAAGAGGGGTAATTCCACCCATCGTAATAAATGCAACACTTATCTGAAACTGATTGCATACTAACAGCTCATTTTCAATGGTTGAAATTACTTTTTTTCCTTCTTTATAATTGTTAGAAACAAACTCCGGTTTGTAAGCTAAATTAGATGAAAATCTTTCATCAACGAATGCTGTTTCTAAACCACACTTTATTTCAGTTAACGTTTCTTTTGTCATGTACCCATTCCCCTTTTACCAAATTTGGTACCCTTGTCTTCTCGCCGAATCATAGACCGGCTGCATGTTTTTCTCCAGAATATTGTAGAACTCCTCTTTTGAATTTCCTTTTCTATAGAGTTCCTGATTGGCCCATATGGAATGTAAATTATCCCGATAGCAGGACTCATACTTTTTTCTGATCTCTGGCTTCCTGTCATCATGAATCATGCTGTATAAAATGAACTGGTTACTTGCAAATCGCCTGAAAAACGGATCCCATTTAGGAAGTTTATTGCTTTTCGATGAATTTAATGCAGAGTCCATAGGCATTAGATTCCATAATTCATCGTTCATTACAAAAGACCAGGGAATAAAATGATCCACATCATAATTATTATTTACAATAGGCGAATTTTTAAATACATCAACGATAGACTGATTATCCATAACTGCTTTCCACAGCTTCCTAACACTATTTAGTTTACGCATTTTTTCATTCATTGGTGCAAGCTTATATATAAGACCAGGGACTTCGGGATTATTGTTCTGAAGCCACTTAACTTTTTCATATTGGATCCAGCCTAAAATAGGGACTGTATTATCCTGTATCATCTTTATCCAGGCTTCATGAAAAAAGACTTCCTTATTAAGTGAACTTCCTGCACCAAGCGTATATGGCAGTAATGATATCTGATTAACTCTTTCAATATAGGAAACCATTCTTTGAGTGCTGCCCCAATCCGCCCGTTCCTGACACTTATCGAAAAATCCTGAAAGCGCTCTATAAGGGACCATGTGGGTTAACTGTTCTTTATAAAGTGTAAGTTCTTTATCATATTCTTTTATCCCATTTTTAATTTCAACCTTTGAAGCATTTGCCGGAAGTTTACTTAACTCCTGCAGTGTAAGAATGGCTCTTTCCAATCCGTCTTTTATCTGCCCTTCAATCATACCGCTGAGATGAATATGAAATTCTAAAACCGTATACCATGCATTTGCAATCATTTCATCAATTATTTCATTAAAGCTGGTTTCTTTCACATCTTCTGAAATCAGCTGAACAATTGCCTCAAGCCAGTAGAACTTATAACAATATGAGGGATTCTTCATCATAAGAGAAAATGCGTCTATATCTAGATTGTTATAATACTTACCATCAATATTTAATTGATAGCCGATTTTCTCATAATATTGAGCCATAATTCTTCATCCCCGCCTTATTTTCGTCTGCTGTTACCCGTTGTTCATCAGCATCAACTCTTTTTCAGCTTATTGTATTTTTCCTTGCTGCCCTTTGCTAATTCTACTGGATACTTCTCATTATTCTTTTTAATCTTCGCCTGAACAATCTCATCTAAATCAAGACCGCATGCATCTGCCATAAGCACACAGTAATTTACAACATCAGCAAGTTCTTCTCTAATCCTGTCCATTTTCTCATTGCAGTTCACATCTTCTGCACTCCACTGAAAGACCTCCAGTAATTCAGCTGCTTCCAGTGAAATAGAGATTGCTAAATCTTTTGGATTATGAAACTGATTCCAGTTCCGATCATCACGGAATTGTAGTATCTTGTTAATTGTATCTTGTGTCATTAATGTTCCTCCATCACGTCTATATGTTGCTGTAAGACATCTTTTAATGCTCTTTCATATTATACATGAAAAGTATATGATAGTACACCTCTCAGAACGGAAGTAAATACTTCTATAATAATCTTCCATAGTACCCACTTAGATTGAAAATTCCGCACTAATAAAATATTTTTTAGGAGTTTCCTGTTGTAACTCAATTGAAAAACCTTTTATTATTCGATACTGGCCGGCAGGTAATATACCATATAATATCTCATAATCAGTAGACCACGGGAAATCACTCCCTTTTTTTAATTCATACCCTATAGAAGTGAACATAATATCATCCTTTGCAGGTAATGAATACCACTTATTACCTTCCTTTACTTCAAGAATATAATCTTCACCAAATGTCACCGATTCATCAGCAGAATTATTAATATTTACTGCGATTTTTGTATCGGCTACACGTTTCGCAGTCATAGTTACACCACTATAATCATTTAAAACTATTGTGCTTTCAGACCTAATAGGATTTATATCATTATTATCTTTATAATTTATTTTTTCTCTATAAATTAGTATTAAAAAAAAAGTAATAACGGAGGCAATTATAAATACTCTTTTTCTTATTTTCTTATCCATTCCTTTTACACTTTCGATGAATTGCATTCCCTAATACTTTAAAAAATATACGATCTAAGTAACCATACAAAAAACATACATACAATAAATGCAATAAAACCAACCAGTAGAACAAGTAAAAATTTTTGATAAGGTCGTTTTCCAGATTCCTTAGCTTTCTCAATCTCATCTAATCTTTTACCTTCAGTAAATGAAAGGATTTCTTTGTATGTCTGTATGTCATTTATTTTTTTTAACTTTTCAATCTTCGAGGCATAAATCATTGATACCCCCCAAATAACACCTGCTATGAGTAGTCCATAAATTCCTAAAAAAACTGATAATGGTACAACTGAAACTACAAATAGTATTAAAAACCCAGTAAATTTAGCACCATCACGATTAAGCTGATTAATTTCACGTTTGTTAATTTCCTCTCTCATAATATTAACATCTCCCTTAATTAATTGATCAAGAGATATATTAAACGTTGAACTTAACAAAAGAAGACTATGAATATCTGGGTAACTTTTGTTGTTTTCCCAGTTAGAGATAGTTTGCCTTGTAACATAAACTTTTTCTGCAAGTTCTTCTTGTGATAAATTCAGATCAGTTCGATTTTTCTTAATTTGCGTATAAAGTTCCAAATGATACCTCCTTTCGTATAATGGTTCTCTTGACCTAAATTTATTATACTAAATACAGATTATTGTTTTCTATCAAAGGTCTTTTACACAGCTAAAATTCAACATGTCAAAGGTCTTTTACATAGCTAAAGAACGTCTTTTTTTATCACAACTTGGCATCTTAATCTCTGACCACGACATTGCTGCTGTTCCATTGGTATCCATCTCTGGATAAGATACCTGATTTAATTGTCTCAGTTCAGGTAACCTGAAAGCAATAACAGTGACGGGGTATGATTCCCGCTTTGCAATCGCCTGGTAGCTACACCACTGAAGTACAAATATCTTGTAGACGCTTTATCATCAATTTCTTTCTTTTACTGTGAAAATCTTTTAAGAGACTTTCATAGTTACTATATATACTTTCTAATTCACTAAAATTATCATCGCGCCAAACTTTTGAATATATCCTTTTCAAATAAAACTCACTATAATCTCTTTTTAATCCACGGATATCATTTAAACAAAATGAATCCAAATAATGCTTATATCCTATTTCTCCTTCTCCAAATAAATCCCAAAAAAACTTGTATTCGCATATACAATTTTTAACTTTATCTTCGTCATCATCGTTCATAAATCCCTTTTTATATAGTTCTTCCAGCGACTCAAAAAACACAAATAAATTATCATTATATCCTGCACAAGATGCCCGTTTTTTATTAAGGCTACCTTTATTTGAATCAAACGGTAGTAAAATATCACCATTAAGCTGTATATAACAATTTTTATCTTTATCATTGCGCTTGCAAAGTCTTGCCTTAATTTTACTAGATGTAACTACTAACTCTGTAATATTAACATATTCTCTCCATATAACAAACAATGCCAATTCCGTCATCAGAACATCTTGTTGAATATCTGCACAATTATCTTTTATAATATCGTACTTTTCTCTTACAATGCCATATAAATACTCTTTAATTAATTTTTCATCCGTAATTTTTTTCATAATTTATTATCCTTTTAACATTGATAAAATCTATTTTTACATCTAGTTGCAATGTAAATGTTCTATTGCTACTATTAGAAATAAATACGGTGACGGGGTATGATTCCCGCTTTTCAATCATTTTGGCTACACCGATAAATGACTCAAATTTAATTGTTGTATAGATAGACTTATATTCTCTTGATTCTAAATGTACCTTTATTTCCTCCCAATATACCTTCTGTACGATTATCTCCATCGTATTGTTGAGAATGCACTTCCACCACATCTATAGCCTACTTCAGCCATTAAATATATTATTTTATTATATTCTTATACTCGAATATTTTCAACGAATAATTCACTAAGCACGGTTTAATTTGCCATCTTTCACACTAACTCTCCGCATATTAAAAAGTAACCGGGGCTGAGATCTACTCATTATTTTATTTAATATAAGAACACATAGAATGGGCGGGTCCAGAAAACCGGCCCGCCTTTAATTATTACTGTTTTGTGTATATCGGATACTGCAACATCCTCCTACTACTTATCCATCTCCAATTTGCTTCCCATATATTTGTGGAATTCTGGATCTTTCGGTATATTCAGATTAATACCTCTTGCACGCGAGGTTAGTACAAATAACATCTGCAGTGGCAGATTATATTCTAACATCGAAAAATCCGGATCATTTAAAAAGCCAAACAACATTTTTTTTGGCATATTCGGCATGTTAATAGCGTACTGAATCGATTTTTTCTGTTCATAATACTTAAATAATTTCTCCATTCGCTCCAATTCGTTTCCTGAAGCTGGATATAAATACAATAGATTTGTTCTTTCAGTTACCGCATTATACATGCCATGCATAAACTCATCGACTTCATACCCTCGCACTGGTAATCTACATGTTTCTGAAAATTTCAAAACGCTTTCTAAAAGCAAGCTTTTAAGGTTACTGCTGGAAATAATAATTAAATCATCACATTCTTTTAATTTTTCTACAGTTTGATTGCACCATGTTTTGCTATCTTCTAATACTGTATTCATATTCTTAATGACAGCCTTTATCCTTTTTCGATAATCCTTTCCCTCTTGCAAAGATATTTTCCCATAATCTTCCGCTAACATAATTAGAAAAAGCATTAATGTAAGTACAGTTGATGTATATCCTTTTGTTGTTGCTCCAGCATCTTCATATCCACATTCTATATATATATTTGCATCACTGTGTTTTGTAATTTCAGTTTCGTATTCCCCAGTAACGGAAATTACAGGTATTCCCCTGCTTCGTATCGCATCCAACGTATGAATTACCGCCATACTTGTTCCCTGCTGTGAAATCCCTAACACCACTGCCTTATCTGAAATTAATTTACACTCCTCCAAAAGTGTTACAGGGTATACGGCAGTTGCACGTATACCCAATAATTTTTTTGCGGAAAAAGCTGCTGCAACGGCCGCATTATAAGACGATCCAGATCCTGTAATATAAACTTCTGTAATCTCCGTTTTACTAACCAATGCTTTTGCCTCTGCAAGTATGCTTTGCTCATTATCTAATATGTGTTGAAGAATTGCCGGAGTCTCATAAATATAATTCAGTGCATCGCCTTGATAAATCATACTTCTTTCTCCTCTTTAGTCTTCGTAAGGTTTTCCGTATCCAAATGCTCCATTTAAGGTACAAACATGTGCCGCGAATTTAGATGCTTCTGCAAGAGCAAGCGTTATCGCAGCCTGTTTTTTATTCCCCTTCTTCTGCTGATCAATGTAGCTGTTCATAAACGCTGTCAAAAATGAATCGCCAGCCCCCATCGTATCTACTACACTCTCTATCATCGTGGCCGGCTGAACATAGAACTGCTCTCCGTCATACAAAATGCAGCCCTTGGGTCCTCTGGTCAAATAAGCAATTTCAGGTCCTAGAGAATGAATGAATTTCAGGTGTTCTTTTGCTGCATCATCATCTCCGTCAAAGGAGCAGAATGCATATGTTATAAAAGGTGCATATTTTTCATAATATTCATTTGTAGACTCATCAGAAAAGTCGAAAGATACCTTGATACCTGCTTCTTTCATAACCTTTAATTGAGACTCTGTATAACAATAATTTCCAGTATGAACAAAATCAAACTGCTTCATGTACTCAAGATCAAATCGATCAAGAATATATGGATTCTTTCCTCTTACACCACCTTCATTATAATCACCAAAGGTACGTTCGCCATCAATCAATGTACATTTAGACCAACCGTTCTCTCCAACCAGCTGTTTGCATTTGACCGTTTCAATCTCCATTTCATTCAAGACAGAAATTACAAATTCCGCAATATCGTCGCTTCCAAAATACCCCATATATGCTACGCGTTCAGCGCCAAAAATCTTAGAATATGCACACAGATTCACACAATTCCCCCCTGGGTACATCATATGAGAATGTTCATACAGATCAACTACATTGTCACCAAACCCCAATACTTTTGTATTATATTTTGCCATTGCAATTCTCCTTATTATTAGTACTTAACTACTCCCATATATCTTCTCATATCCAGTGGATGTCTTCTCTTGTCCTGAAGCCCTGTACGATATGCAACAGACATTGCATAAAACAGTATTGGACAGAAATATTCATTTACACTTGCGTCAATTGCATTAATTCCCAATTCTTCCGCATCAATCACTTCATATTTTTTTCCATATTTCTGTAAGAATGTAAGTGCACGTTCATCCATAACTCTGGCAGCGCCAGTTCCCATCAGCAGAATGTAAAGATGGTCTTCATCTGTACACTCAAATGGTCCATGAAAATATTCTCCTGTGTGCAGATAGCAGCAATCCATCCACTGCATTTCCTGGAGGGAACAGATAGAGAATCCATATGCCTGAGAATAAGAAGCACCCGATCCCATGATATAGAGGAATGATTCTGCAAAATATTTTTCGGCAAATACCCATGTACGGTTTTTCACTTTCTTTTTTGCTGCCAGAACAATGCCATCTACCTTATCCAGTCCGTCAAGAATAGCCTCATACTTTTTATAACCAGGCTCCTGCAATTTCAATAGTTCATTTAAAATACGCATTACTATACCCTGAGGTCTTTCTTTTTCGTCTGTGTCATCTTCCCAGCTGTAAACAATCGGGTTCATATCATCCTTTGCACAGATGGAATCTGGATTGTGGGTCATTGTAATAATAGCAGCTCCACGTTCTTTCGCTAATTTTGCAGCTTCTACAGTCTCATTTGTATTTCCGCCATGTGAACATAAAATTACAAGTGCACCTTTTTTCAGAAATTTGGATGGCGTTACAATCAGTTCTTTTGCGGTCAGCCAATGTGAATGCATAGTTTCAGACTCAGCATTAACAAAATAGTAACCTGGGTATAGATCTACCAGTGAACCTCCACAAGCGGTAAAGAATACATCTTTAATTTCTCCTTGTTTCTCGTAAATTTTTTTGATTAATTCTTCTGGTCTGTTCATTGTTAATTACTCCTTCTTCTCTATATAAATTATTTGTTATTATTAAAGTGCTGCTGAAATTGTACAGAATATAATGGCAAGTACTGTCAAAATCAAGAATACTTTCCAAATGGTTTTCCACCACTGAGCAAAAGAAATTCTACAGATTGCAAGTCCTGCTACTGTTGTTCCAGCCACCGGACTCATAAGGTTTGTAAGCTGATTTCCATACTGGAGTGCTGTAACCGCAGCTTCTGGATTTACTCCATGAAGATCGCATAGTGGAGCAATAATTGGCATAGAAAGTGCAGCCAGGCCAGATGAGGATGGTACAAGCAGTGTTAACAGTGACTCTACAATATACAAAACTACAGCAAATACTGCATTGCTTGAATCTGCAACCAGGTTACTTAATGTGTTTAGAATCGTATCGATAATCATTCCGTCCTGTGCAATTACCATAATACCGCTGCAGAAACCAATAACCATAGCAGCAAATGAAATGTCTTTCACTCCGGTGATGAACTCATCTGAAATCTCTTTTTCATTTAATCCACCAAAAATACCCATTAGCAGTCCCATACCCATAAAGCACATGGAAAGTTCATTCATATACCAGCCGAATTTAACCAATCCGACAACAACAACAACAACAACCATTCCGATTACGAAAACAGCTAATACGGATTTCTGACGAATTGTCATATCCTGATTGAAATCTACTTTCGCAGTAATTTCCTTTTTCTTATGAATATCCTCCTGATAAGTAATGGATTTTTCAGGGCTCTTTTTAATTATCAAAGCACGCCATGTAACGAATGTGATGATAACTCCCATCATGATTACCCACTGAATCATTCGAAAAACTAACTGTGGATTTCCCTGAATACCCGCAATTCCCTGTGCAATCAGTACACAAAAAGGATTGACTGTTGATGCGGCATATCCAACGGTTGCGGCAAGGCATACCGTCATAAATGTTGTCATTGAATCATAACCCATAGTAAACATAATTGGCATAATCAGCAAATAGAACGGTACAAGCTCGTCAGACATACCAAAAGTACTTCCACCAAGTCCAAACAACAGCATTAAAATTGGAATAATCAGTATCTCTTTTGCGCCTAGCTTCTTCACGATTTTCTGGATTCCCATGTTTAAAGCATTTGTTTTTGCCATAATCTGGAATACACCACCGATAATAAACACAAATGCCAAAACTTCGATCATCTGCTGGATACCTTTTCCAGGTGCCATCAGAACCTGTCCAATTCCCTGACGCAGACTGGTTCCATCTTCAAGCACTTTATCTACTGAATGATAAGTTCCAGCTACTGCTACACTTCTTTCTCCCGCCGAAGTATCCATCAATGTTCTTTCGAATTCGCCACTAGGTAAAATCCATGTAAGAATTGCTACAATCACTATTAATAAGAAAATCAATGTAAGCACATGTGGCATGTGTAATTTATTTTTTTTCTTTTCTCCCATTTCTTTCTCCCCTCTTGTTATCCCCGATATACAATTTTACCATCCATTATTGTTAGTATTACTTGGGCTTTTTTTGCTTCTCTCGCATCAACTACTAATAGATTTTTATCAAATACTGTTATATCTGCCAATTTTCCTTCTTCTAAGGTTCCTAACTTATCGCTCATACCTAGATTCTTCTGTCCCCCGACTGTCCAGGCTTTCAAAAGTTCTGAAACTTCAAGTGTATTTTCCCTTTGGAATGGATCCTGGCTGCCATCCAAATATCCTCCAACAGAATAATAAATAGATTCAGGAACACTGGTAATCATTAATGGTAAATCTGTAGCACCACTTAGTGTCATTCCACAGTCCAGCATCTTACGGCGGTTCCAGTAGCACTTTCCTCGTTCCATACCGATTGTTCTTTCGATATTTTCCAATAATACCTTTGAAGAATCCAGGGACATTATCTGGAAATATATTTCAGCAATTGCCCCAATTTCACCAAGCTTTTTCAGATCCTTCGGGTCTGTGAATTCCATATCGGTAATGGCATGATGATTTTTCAATTTTCCATTTACCCTTTTGCATTTTTCATAAATGCTTGTTATTTTTCCAACTGCACCATCCCCTTGCGCATGCAAGGTCCATCGAAAATCTTCTTTGTCTGCGGCAAGAACATCTGCTTCAATCTCTTCGTAAGGAATCTGGATACTGCAGGTATACAGTTTACCCTTATAAGGCTCCTTCAAGTCCCCTTTATGATCAGCAATCGTACCATCCGTCATGCGATTGAATCCACTAAAACGAATCTTATCTCCAGTAAACATATCTCTCATATTTCTGGCATACTCCAGATTCATTTTTGCGCCTACAGGCTGTGACATAAAAAATGTCCTCAGATGAAGTTTTTCAGAGTTTTCCATTGCCTTAAGATAATTGGTAAATCCGTAAAAATCATCAAAGCCCATTTCTTTAACCGTTGTCACTCCTCTGGAATTCATCATTTCCATGTAATCTGAAAATTCCTTTTCAATAAACTTACGGTCATTTAAATATTCCCGCATGATTCGATAATAGCTTTCCGGATAGCAAGTATCAGATGTAAATTTGTAAATATCACTTGCTATTTGGTTCATTATGCAAGTGGATCTGTCGGCCGCAAAAAGAATGACCGCTTTTTGTGGAAAATGCTCTTCCAGCATTTTCTCAGCCTCCTGCTGATTCCATTTTTTAGGATCCCATCCATGTCCAAACATTGCCCCAATTGATGGATGTTCTTCCTCATAGGCTTTTAAAATGGTCAGCCCTTTTTCATTATCCTGAACTTTTGACACATCTGCCCCAAGATGAAATACTGCATATCCAGTAAAAAAGGTATGTGTGTCCGTAATACCAGGCATAACCAGTTCTTCCTCAAAGGTCAAAATTTGATCTGCCCGGCTCAAAATATCTTCTGAAGGCTGCCCAATTCCTTTTTCAGCAATGCGATTTTCTTCAATGCAAAGATAACCTTCATACGCATTTGAATTCACACTGTCGAATAGATTTTTTGCAACTATAACCATTGAAAATTTCTTCTCCATTTTTTCTCTTCCTTTCTTGTTTTAGATTATATCATCTTATAACGTTATAATTCAATATGACCTTTTTATGAATTGAATTATTTGGGTATAATTAATATTTTTGTC
>NZ_JAWONS010000025.1:0-378 GCF_033342255.1 Clostridium boliviensis | reverse complement strand
AGGCCTCCTTCGCGACGCGGGTGTCGCGCATTCTGGACATCTACCTGCGCGGAGAAACGGATCTGAACCGCCTGCAAAAACAGGTGTCAGGAGCGATCAGCCGCATCGAACGCCGCCTTTCTCCGGATGTGCGAAAAGAGCTGGCCTCGCAGGTCGAGGAGCGAAATTGGCGGCGTGGTGGAGATTCTGCTGAAGGAATATTACGACCCCCGCTACCAATATTCCCAGGAGAAAGTGGAGGGGGAGGCGATTTACCTGAATGCGGATGACCTGGATGCCGCCGTGGAGGCTTGCAAGGATCTATGGAGCCGGCTGAAGGGGACTTCGGCCCCCTTGTCGCTCCCTTCATCGTGACCGGATGACGCATCGGATAAAAGG
>NZ_JAWONS010000024.1:0-360 GCF_033342255.1 Clostridium boliviensis | reverse complement strand
TCACACGCTCCCGCTTCAGCCTTTGGATCTCCTCCTGCGAATAACCCAACTCCACCAGCACCTCCTCCGTGTGCTCCCCGGCCCGGGGCGGATGCCGGCGATAGGTGACCGGCGTGCGGGACAGTTTGAGTGGGCTGCCCACCAACTTCACCCGCTCCGCGGTGGGATGGGACATCTCGACCACCATCTCCCGGGCCTCCACCTGGGGATGGCTGAAAACCTGATCGACGCTTTGAATCGGCGCGCAGGGAATGCCCGCCTTCTGCAACAGGGCCATCCACGCGCCGGCGGGACGGGTTTCAAAGATCCCCTGCAGGATCTCCGTCAGTTCCTCCCGGTGGGCCAAGCGATTCCGGTTGG
>NZ_JAWONS010000023.1:0-973 GCF_033342255.1 Clostridium boliviensis | reverse complement strand
AAAACTACCGAGTACCAAAATTTCGGACACGCTAAATATTGATAAAAAGAATGGTACAGCACAAGATATAGTGAACACGTCGCCGGGTACCAAAATTTCGGACACGGGAGAACCATCACCGCATACCAATTTTTCGGATACCGAGATTTCGGACATTAACATAAACAGTACTTTAACCATAAACACTTTATTAACATCCTCTTCATCCTCTAATGTATTTAATATGAGTGCAAATGAATTAGTTGATTATATCAAAAAAGCCGGTGCCTTAGACCAGCTTTTTACAGAGGAGGAAGAAATTAGTAAATTCCTGGAAATCAATAAAATCTTCATGACTACGCTGTGCGAATTGTGCTATATTAATAATATGCAATATAGTGGGTTAAGCATAAGCAGCTTAGAGATCATAGAGAAATTAAAGAATATCATCAGTAAAGATTATTTTGAGGATTTTTGCAGGAGAGTTTTAAGCGATTATTATTCAGCTCAATCAACCAGGCAGATAAAAAATATCATACGATACATGCAAGCTTGTATTTATAATGTCATGCTTCAAGGTGATGGAGTTAAACAGAAAAAAGGATTGCCAATTAAACAACATGAAAAGAAAAATGATTTTCAGAACTTTCCTCAGAGAGATTATGATTATGATGCTTTGATACTTGCTGGTATAAATAAGGGAATTTAGGTCATAAAAAAGTTCCGTTAATTATAAAAAGCTGGACAATATAGTTATTTTGTCCAGGTTAGTATCCACCTCTAATTTTATACTATTTTTGATAAAATGCAATAGATTTTTTATTTTTAATATAATAAATATAAATACATCAAACGACTTATGCAGAAAATGATTATGAAGAGTATTTGATTTTTATGAGCCGATTACTTAGATGTAACTTAAAATCATATGAGAGCGGAACTGAGTTCTGTTCATGAGAAAGCATTTCGAAAGATTTCTTGGGAGAGTCACTAG
>NZ_JAWONS010000022.1:0-309 GCF_033342255.1 Clostridium boliviensis | reverse complement strand
CAAGGCGCAGTACAACCCTTTTCCTATTTTTTCTTCAGCACAATCACTGCGTGGCTGATCATTCCCGACCCCAATCCGGTGACGGCGCCGACAACGCCACCGATCACCGTATCGATCCAACCGCCGGAGAAGAACACCTCCCGTCCTCCACCGCCGAGAAAGCCGGCCAGAGCGCCGATGGAAAGCCCGAAGAACATAAAACCGGCGTAAAACAGACCGATCGCTTCCTCATCGGCGGGATCCCGGTTCTCATAGTACCGGGTAAACCGTTCCTGCAAATCGGCGGATTTAGCGCTTTCGCTCCGATAC
>NZ_JAWONS010000021.1:0-1502 GCF_033342255.1 Clostridium boliviensis | reverse complement strand
CTCCTCCTTTCCTTCCCATTCCGGACTGACATTGCGACGACTAAGTTTCCACACAATGATTCTGACGAGGAAACCAATCTGCATCTCTCCCGTTCCCTCGTCAATTCTTATCGACAAATATATAAGCCCACCGGAAACCACAAACGCAGCTGCCACCGCAAGCACCATTATGGTTTGATCATCAATTAGCAGACTAAAAATTAACCAAGACAGGAGTGTTAAAAAAATCGTCCCAGCTGCAAGGGCAAACACGCCCTTAAATGTAAGGCCCCATAAGTGCCTCGGCGCTCGAATTGGCCGAGGCACTTTAGCCGTTAGTTCATCATTTCCTTTCACTTCTTTCCCCCTCCCCTTAATACTGTGTGACCCAATCGAAAGATGACCCATTTTCCTCCGCCAACGATCGCAGAGGAAGTGCCAGTGCGATGGAGATAACCCTTCAGGATGTGCGGCCCCATAACCGCTACTATAAGGAACCCAAGGCTCCACAGCAGCCCCTCAAAAGTTCCTTTCCCCACCATTGAAAGCACGATGACGAGCATCATCATGCGAATCACGGGTGTGAATACGATCGCGAATACCTCCTTCCAATAGGCTATATACATTTCCCGATCCCCGTGGCTTCTTGCCGCAATAATCGGACCGATGATCAAGGCGATGACAAGCTCGGCATAGGTTATCATCTGGGAAATCGCCAGGGCAATCATAAAGATCGCCCAAACCAGAAATCCGAACAGAATGTGAAAGCCAGCCCGAAATATCTCGTTGTGAGGGGAAAGCTGAAGCAGCAACGCGTCAATGGAGACATTGAACGTGACCGGCGCTTTCCCCAGCCATTCAACGATTTCGTTACTGACAGGAACCATCGCATATCGGATGATCGGAACTGTTGCTCCCGCCATGGCCGCCGCAATGACTGCATCTGCGACAATCCTAAGCCAGTTCACATCTTCTTCTGTGACAATTGCCTTCCACGCCTGTAAGACGTTGGAGTATAGCGTTAGTATGAATACGGCGGCGGCAAGTGCCATCGCACCTAACATGAGGTAATTTAAGACGGGAACTTTATCGATATCCAAACCACCTTTAATGTATTTGACCGCCAGGTCGATACCCGCCCTGGCAAGATCGGTGGCGATATCGCTTAACCACTCATTAATCGTCTCATGTACCCATTCATTCATCCCTCCCCCTCCTCTCAGTCTTTGAAGAACTCCCACAGCGCTTTGCCGAGCGTGCTGCTTCCCGCTAGAATCGCTCCACCAATGAGGATATTTTTGATCCATGACTTGGCATTACTTTTCTCATGGGGATCCGAAGCTGTGGCGAACCTAAGTCCGAAATATGCAATCGCCAAAATTACGACTGATCCCCCGATCAACATTATTCCTGCATGGATGAAATCAACGATGCTGTCGAGTTTCTGAAACAAACCGCTAAAAGGGTTCTTGATCCATTTCTTTAATGCCCCCTTTTCAGAAATAAATTTTGATACTTGGGAA
>NZ_JAWONS010000020.1:0-423 GCF_033342255.1 Clostridium boliviensis | reverse complement strand
GTCTCGTCTAGTAGAAGAATTTGAAGCCCATGTCCCCCGGGAGTGGGTGATCGACTACCTGCAGGACCGTCTGGGAGCGGAGTCGGTACAGGAGATGGAAGGCGGCAAGATCCGGGTGTTGTTCTACGACCGGGAGCTGACGAAGAACAAGGTGGGGAACACCCGGAAGTTTCTCCGCACCTTTGAACGCCATGTGGACGAATACCTGCTGCAGAAGGGGATTCGGCTGTATAAGGGATGAATGGCTTGATGGATGAAGATCAGAGATGGATAATGTTTACAAATTGGCTTCATACTTGAAAGAAGACTTTATGAAGTGGGGAAGGTATTAAAAACAGTGCAATAAATGGAGCTTTATCAACTTCCTATCTCACAGCGGGGGATGCCTGGTCTCCAGGGAAGAAAGTGGAGAAGTATGAAAGG
>NZ_JAWONS010000019.1:0-542 GCF_033342255.1 Clostridium boliviensis | reverse complement strand
AACGGCGGGACATCCGTCCCGCCGAGGCGATGGGCAAACCCTCGGACGAATCCACGGCGCTTTCGCGATGTAGCGGAGATCCTCCTCCGACCCTGTTCAGATGGAGCGGCCATCCCCCGCAGGATCAGGCGGAACCGGCTTCCGACCGGGCGGAGGGACCCGTCCTCTGAAGGACGGAATCTCCGCTCCCTTCACCCCGAGCGAACCTCTTTCACCCCCGGCACCCGGCGCACCTCCTCCAATACCTGCGGGGTGGAAATTTCCTCGGAAAGGCGCACCGTAAAGGAAATGTAGATCCAGTCGTCCTCCAGATCCCCCTCATCGATGGTCACCTTGCGGATGCTGGCACCGACCTCCCCCAGCCGGGAGGCGATTTCCCCCATTTTCCCCGGCTCATCCCTGACGCAGACCACAATGTTTTTCAGGCGATGACGCCGGACCAAAAGCCGTTCCAACCGGTTCAACAGCTCCAGACTGACCAGGGCGAGGACCGTGGTCAGGGCGGCACCGAACATGTAGCCGGCTCCCACCGCCAGACCGAT
>NZ_JAWONS010000018.1:0-526 GCF_033342255.1 Clostridium boliviensis | reverse complement strand
ATCGCCCGGACCGCCCCGGCCCCCTCGGGATCGGGGGCGGTAATGTGGTAAGCATCCGTGCTGGAGCCGTATCCGACCAATTCCGCATAGATCGTCGCCCCCCGCCTCCGGGCGTGATCCGCTTCCTCCAAAACGACCACTCCCGCCCCTTCCCCGGCGACAAATCCGTCCCGATCCCGGTCGAAGGGGCGGCATGCCCTTTGGGGATCGTCGTTTCGCCGGGACAAGGCGCGAATCTTGGAAAAGGCGGCCAGGCCGAGGGGGGTGATCGGCGCCTCCGCTCCCCCGGCGAGCACCACATCGGCGGTGCCATGCTGGATCGCGCGCATTCCCTCACCGATACAACTGCTACCGGTGGCACAGGCGGTCACCACCGCCGCCGATATCCCCCGCGCACCGGTGGCGACGGCAATCTCTCCGGAAGCCATATTCGCCAGCATCGCCGGAGCGAGATAGGGGCTGAGCCGATTCGGCCCCTGGGTCAACACCCGGGCGTATTCCCGCTGGATCATATCCAGCCCTCCGC
>NZ_JAWONS010000017.1:0-446 GCF_033342255.1 Clostridium boliviensis | reverse complement strand
CGATCAAGGATCTAGATGTACGGGTCAATACGATCCGAAGCCGGGGGATCCAATTGGTTGGCATATTCCAAAACATCCCTCAGTTTGAAGACAAATATGGAAAGCTGGGGTCAAAATCGATTGACTCCAGTTGCGACACGACAATCTTTCTGGGCACAAAGAATGACGACACCAACCAGGCGATTTCTAAAGCACTGGGGACGACAACCATCAGAAACATCTCTTTCAGCAAAAAAGATCATGGAGCAGGAGTTAGTGAAAGCTATACCAGCCGTCCTTTGATGTATCCGGAAGAAGTAAGGGCGCTTAGAGATAGTGACGAATTGCTGATCATTCAGACGGGACGGCCTCCGATGAAGCTAAAGAAGCACATGTACTTCAAACAGAAAAAATGGCAGCGCGTTTTGGCCATGGAAACACATTGGTCAAATATTGAGGAGCGAGAT
>NZ_JAWONS010000016.1:0-230 GCF_033342255.1 Clostridium boliviensis | reverse complement strand
CGCTTTTCTCAGTCACGGCGTTTCACGCCTATACAATCACATAAAAAACTGCTTATGAAAGCAAGCTTTCAACACAGTTTTCCATATGATTGTGCACGCTTCTGGTAGCATCGCGCACGTACCTTGAAAACCACATATTGAAATATATCTAGATAGAGTCTTTGCAAAAAGACAATATCAAGACATCCGAGGTGTTACATCGAAAGATGTAACCAAATAAAAACTCGTTC
>NZ_JAWONS010000015.1:0-866 GCF_033342255.1 Clostridium boliviensis | reverse complement strand
TACTGGGCCTACCGGTTTAACTGGCGACACCGGACCGACTGGACCGGCCGGTACCGCTGGATTATCAGAATATGCTTATATCTACAACCTGGATGCTCAAGTGGTTGCTTTAGAGGCAGATATACTGTTTAGTACAAATGGCATTATCGTCGGTACCATTACACATGCACCCGGAACATCTACGATTCAATTTGGTAGCGCTGGTGACTACGCCGTTTGGTTTTATGCCGCAGGCGTTGAACCAAATCAATTTACTGTCTTTCAAAATGGGGCTCCCGTTACTGGAGCAGTATATGGATCTGGCGCTGGTACACAACCGAATCCAGGTATGGTAATCATTACTGCAGCCGCAGCAGATGTCATAACTGTACGAAACCATACAAGTGCTGCTGCAGTTACGTTACAAACTTTGGCTGGAGGAACACAAATAAACACTAATGCTTCAGTATTGATTCAAAAATTAAGCTCTTAATCATACAATTCATCAAATAATTAATTAACCAAAGCAGCTGAACAAAATAGCCGTCCAACTGCTTTGGTTAGATTTTATTCTCCATATTAGCCAACCGTTTCCTTCGTAAATACAATGGAATAATTCAACAGTACACTATATGACATTGGATTAATCCTTTTCTTATAAAACTGCATTCCATTTATCTTTCCAGCACACATCTATGTAATCCAGTATCTGGTAACTAAAAAACTCCTCATTTGCTACAACTTAATATAGCAAAAAAGGAGTAATAAACACCATGGTATTATCTTATCGAAGAACTATATTATAATGCACCTTAACTATCTAATGCTTTAAGTTCTTTTGTATATAAATAAAAAAGATTCCCCAAACCGAGAAATCTACAAAAAAA
>NZ_JAWONS010000014.1:0-463 GCF_033342255.1 Clostridium boliviensis | reverse complement strand
ATGTTTTCGGAAGGGGGAGGAGAAATGGGTCTGTTCGATAGACTCCTCCTGATTCTTCACAGCCTGGTTGTTGCGGTCCTGTCCGCGATGGTCGCCCTGGCCGGAACAGGGGCTGCCTCCCTGGGATGGGTTTGGGAAAGCGTGTATCTACGTTGGACCGTGGCGGGTCTCGCCCTGTTCCTCTTTTTCTTGAGCCTCCGTCTGTTGTTTTCGGCCATGCGGCGGCCAAGGGACGGCGGGGTGGACCGCTTGACGGAGTTCGGCTATATCCGCATCTCCCTGGAAACGCTGGAGAGCATCGCGTCGAGAGCGGCCCGCGGGGTCAAGGGAATTCGGGATTTGACGGCCCGGGTCCATTTTTCCAGCGATTCGCCCTCGTCCGTCGGTATCGGCCTAAAAATCACGGTAGACGGGGAGACGCCGATTCAAACCCTTTCTGAAGAGCTGCAACGGACTGTGAAAG
>NZ_JAWONS010000013.1:0-424 GCF_033342255.1 Clostridium boliviensis | reverse complement strand
TGAACAACACCCTCAGTTAAATGAAGATGGCAGTTGTGATCCTTATCCTGCTTAACATTTTCATTTTTCTTTTTATTGAAATGATTGTATCATAAAAGATCATATCCAGATTCTGAAAGGAGCTCTGCATCCGACGATGCTGAACCGCCTGCGCACCCATCTCCAGGAACGGATCGATCAACTGTCGGAGGCCTGGCGTCGCTTTGTCGGGAATCACCCCCGGCTCATCCGCACCTTGAAAAAAACGTATATCGCGCTGACGTGGGCCGCCCTGTTTCTCGCCATCTTCTGTTGGATCTTCGTCCCGGCGTCCCGCGTCGTGCTCATCCAACTTCTCTGGAGCTACTATGCCCTCTGGCAGTTTTGGTTCCTCTCCCGCAGCAAAACCCTGGGCTGGTCCCACACCGCCCGGTTCTTCGTCATC
>NZ_JAWONS010000012.1:0-3013 GCF_033342255.1 Clostridium boliviensis | reverse complement strand
TTTAAGGGAAAGCATTTGGGAATATCCCAGGAGGAGAAGCTTTAGCTGATGAGCGAAACTGAGTTCCGATTATGGGAAAGCATTTGGAAATATGCCAGAAGGAGAAGCCGTAGCTGATGAACGGAACTGAGTTCCGTTCACGAGAAAGCATTTGGGAAGATCCTAGGAGATGAAGCTGGGGCTGATGAGCGGAACTGAGTTCTGTTCATGGGAAAACATTGGGTAATTACAGCCCCGCGAATACTATAAAATATTAAATTATCATGACCCATTTACACTCTAAAATATAAAAAAGCAACTTAAAGCCATACTGTGTTTTATTTATGATGGACATGCATCTGTATTCGTATACTGGAAAACTATTATAGTATTTTATATCTGTGGTTTCTATGTTCAAATTTATGGTTTGAATTATACCCTCATGATCTTTAAATTTAGCCAGTAATGGTCGGGGCGGATAGCCAGGGGCATACCAGGCCATGCAAGCTACTGGATAAGTATCTTCCCTAATATAACCACTGTCAATTTTGTTTGTGTTAGTTCCTATGCCAAAAGATCCCATTCAGTTATATTCCCTATTTATAATATTTTTCATACCACCGTGGCTGTCTGACATGCTCTGGTTCAGTTTTAATCTTAGATTTTCCATAAAATCCACATGATTCATTCTCAATTGCACATTTGCCTTTGTTTGAATCAAAATGTGGGCACTGATTTATATCTGGATCAAGTCTACAATCTCCAAGCATATTTAATCACTCCTTTTACCCGTGGAATAGCATACCGCATTCTTCACAATATAGCCATGTAACTTTATTTCTGATATTATTTGGTGTTTTAATTCTCTTCGCATTAGCTTTATCGTATCCACATATAGGGCATGTAAATTCAGTTTCCCCGTACCAGCTGATTTTCTCTAAGGCGTTTAAACCGGTTTCAAGAAAAGTTAAGCATTCGTTTTTTTCACAATTATTAATCATTTTTTTGACTTGTATGATAATTAGGAAGTTAATTATCACACGTTCCTTTCTTCTTAATATCGTGGTTATAATACATTCAGATACTGTGGACTTTTGATTTTTTCCTTGTATGATAATTAGGAAGTTAATTATCACACGTTCCTTTCTTCTTAATATCGTGGTTATAATACATTCAGATACTGTGGACTTTTGATTTTTTCCTGTAGCTTTGACTACTCAACTGGAGTGTATTGCCGCTACCTTTATCTGAATTGTTTATATGCTGGATGTACCGGAGCACTTTGTTCCAATGAGTACTTATTTCAATCAAGTCTACGATGATAATCGCTGGTGGATATCACGGTATCAGATCTTACGAAAGGGAGGTACAACCTCATGATTTACGTTGGTATTGATATTGCCAAACTTAACCATTTCGCCGCTGCCGTTTCTTCGGAGGGCGAGATACTCATTGAGCCGTTCAAATTCACAAATGACGCTGATGGCTTCCAACTGCTGATTTCCAAAATCGAATCATTCGATAAGGACAGCACCATCATCGGTCTTGAGTCGACGGCACACTACGGTGACAACCTTGTTCGACACCTTGTTGCCAGTCTTTTCAAAGTGTGTGTTCTCAACCCTATTAAGACGTCTCAGATGCGAAAGAACAACATTCGCAAAACTAAGACAGATAAGGTCGACACTTACGTTATTGCTAAAACTCTAATGATGCAGGATTCCTTACGGTTTGTCAGCTTCTATGATCTTGATCTGATGGACTTAAAAGCTCTTGGACGCTTTCGCCAGAAAACGATAAAACAGCGAACCCGCCTTAAAATCCAACTGACAACCTATGTTGATCAGGTCTTCCCGGAATTGCAATACTTCTTTAAATCCGGTCTGCATCAGAATGCTGTCTATGCCCTTCTTAATGAAGCACCTTCTCCTAACGAGATTGCTTCCATGCATATGACTCATCTGGCAAATCTGCTCAAAGTCAAGTCTCATGGTCACTTTACAAAGGAGCAGGCCAAAGAATTAAGAGTTCTGGCACAGAAGTCTGTCGGTGCAAACGACAGCGCTATATCTATTCAGATAACCCAGACCATTCAACAAATCGAGTTACTGGATAGCCAATTAAATAAGATTGAAGCAGAAATGACGGACATCATGAATTTCAATGACTCAGTCATCATGACCATTCCTGGTATCGGATACATAAATGGCGGAATGATTCTTGGTGAAATAGGTGATATTCACCGTTTCTCCAATCCTAACAAGCTGCTTGCTTTTGCTGGTTTAGATCCGTCCGTATATCAATCTGGAAACTTTCAGGCTAAACGAACTCGTATGTCCAAACGTGGCTCTCGTGTACTGCGATATGCCTTAGTAAATGCAGCTTGGAACGTTGTAAGAAACAACGACACCTTCAAGGCTTATTATGATGCCAAGAGGGCAGAAGGCCGAACTCACTATAATGCCCTTGGGCACTGTTCCGGCAAGTTAGTCAGAATCATCTGGAAGATGCTCACTGACGAAGTTGAATTTAACCTCGAATAAGAGGTCTGTATACCAATATCGATAGATTTTGAAAAAGCACCCTGAGGGAGCTCTATTAAAGTTACCCTATTTTACCATCGATACGAAAAAGAAATATTTTGCTAATTTATACTTGATTTTTCATAGCTGGTCTCCTTAACAAAACATAGTAAAAATAGTTAAATATGTCTTTATGTAGTATAGCACATTTATTTTCAAAAATCAAACATATGTTCGATGAGATGTTGCTCTCTAAAAATTCATCACTCTCTTTCATAAGAGAATTGAATTCGTTGACTGCATTTATAGGTTCCTCCAGCTAGAGGTTTTGATCTAACAAGAAGAGAGGTAACGGAACTGAATTCTGTTCATAGAACCAGAGGATATTGTCAAAGCCAAGAAGAGAGCTAGCGGAACTGAGTTCTGTTCATGGGGCCAGAGGTTTTGATCTAAGCCAAGAAGAGAGGTAACGGAACGGAGTTCTGTTTATGGAACCAGAGGTTCTGGTCGGA
>NZ_JAWONS010000011.1:0-96485 GCF_033342255.1 Clostridium boliviensis | reverse complement strand
TAGAAAGGTACACCTTTTTAGCAATGCAATATGCTTGTCTCATTTTAAAATCCACCCTTTCTGCCATACTAAGAGGGACAGGAGGAAAAACAATATGAATAATTTTTATGGTTACGTCAGAGTCTCCACTCTGGATCAAAACGTTGAACGCCAGCTGATCGAATTGATTAAATGGGGTGTTTTAGAAAAAAATATTTATTGTGATAAATTATCGGGAAAAGATTTCAACAGACCACAGTACCAAAAACTGAAGCGAAAACTAAAAGAGGGCGATGTGCTGGTGGTCAAGAGTCTGGACCGTCTTGGGAGAAATTACGAAGATATTCAGCAGGAATGGAGAGACATTGTTAAAATCACAAAAGCTGATATTGTAATTATCGACATGCCGATTCTTGACACAAGGACCAATAAAGATTTAATTGGAACGCTGATCTCAGACATTGTGCTGCAGCTGCTTTCCTATGTAGCCCAGGCAGAAAGAGAAAGTATCCGGCAAAGACAGGCAGAAGGGATTGCCATAGCGAAAGCACAAGGGAAGCACTTAGGGAGATATCCCTCTCCTCTTCCTGAAGAATTCTTCCCAGTCTATGAGAAATGGCAAAACCGGGAATATTCACTGCGGTCAGCCAGTGAAACACTGGGAATTACTATCAGTCAGTTTCGTACGATGATAAAAAAGCATGAAAAAGCATTTGATAACCTGACTTGAAAACAAACAGCATTTTGTGTTACAATAAACAGATACGAAAAGAACTACTGAAAGAAGGTGACTGTTACGAAAATACAGGAATCTGCCGAAAATTATCTGGAAGCAATTTTAATGCTGCATCAACGCAACGGATATGTCCGTTCTATTGATATCGCCGGTGAATTGGAATTTTCCAAGCCCAGCGTCAGCGTAGCAATGAAGAATCTGCGTGAGAATGGTTTTATTGATATGGATGAAAACGGACATATTACACTGCTGGAGAAGGGACAGGAAATTGCAGAACGGATGTACGAGCGCCACACCTTCCTTTCCGACTGGCTTATGGCTCTTGGGGTGGAACGTAAGATTGCCTTAGACGATGCCTGCCGGATTGAGCATGTGATCAGCGCTGAAAGTTTTACAGCAATTAAAACATTTGTCAATGGCAGGCAAAAGGGATAACAGATAAGCAGCATTGCAAAGGAGAGTATGTTTTATACTGACTGCCTCCTTTTCAATGCTGCTTATTTATTTCATCTTCCATTGGATGACATCGGGTCTTAATCCGGTCCAAAAGTTCCAGAAAATCCGTCCTGTATTCCAGTGGCTCAAGAATCCTCACATGATCCCTGAAACCAAGCAGCCAGCTGAATAAAGACTCCTTATCTGACCAGCTGACTGTCATTGTCAGCCTGCCATCATCGTCTTCCGTAAAACTGTTGATTCCGTACTCTTCGATGAGACGCCATTTCATGATTCCATCAAATTCTGCCGTTACATGTACTTCATTGGTCCAGGAAACCTCACGCGGATCCATTTTGTATAACTGAGGTGCTCTCTCCTCTATGTCCTCATTGGTACATATGATCTGTTCCATACGGTTCAGCTTGAACATACGCAAATCATCTCTCAGCAGACAATATCCCCAAACATACCAGGAAGACCATTCAAATATCAACAAACGAGGTTCAATAATCCGGTCATTCTCCCCACCCGGACCATAGTAATGAAACTTAATTCTCTTTTTTCTCTCTATGGCATCTTTAATCAGCTCGAATTTAGGTGACAGAGAGGACTGGTACCAGGAACTCAGATTAATGACAACCGGACCGCTGGCTCCCACATAATCGCTGCTTCCAAAGGAAAGCTTATCCATGAGAAGCTGGTAGCGGTTGCTGCCTGACACGCTGTCTAAACTCTTTAACCCTGACAGAATTGCCTGCATCTCTGAAGAAGTGAACAATGTTTTATCCACCTTATAGCCTTCTGCTATGGATATTCCCCCATTTTTCCCCTGTTCGGTGACAACGGGGATTCCGGCTTTACACAAATCCTCCACATCACGGTTTATGGTTCTTCTGGAGACCTCGAACTTATCTGCCAGATAGGGTGCTGTCACCTTTTCTTTCTGAAGCAGTATGGATATTATACCAATCAGCCGGTCAATTTTCATCTTTTCGTCCCACCCTTTTTTTGCAATTATATCATGAACTCTTCATTTGGAACACAAAAAATATGGCTCACTGCAAATCCCGTAGAATTGCAGTGAACCGCTAAATTTAATATTTCGCCGAGTCGTGTATATTAGCCGAAGGGGTTATATATGTGTGGTCAGGTTCGATAACCGGTACTTCAAAGGCAGCTGCGGCCTCATAACGAACGCGTTCTTCTTCAGCCTGCGGGTCTGTACCCTGAAGCCTGAATTTCTCTACTTCCTGTTTTAATAACTGGGCCTGGGCATCCAGTTCTTCACTGGAAGCAGAACTTTCCTCTGCTGTTGCCGCATTGGTCTGAACAACTGTAGAGACCTGGGTCAGTCCCTGGTTAATCTGATCGATCGCCTCCACCTGTTCATTGGAAGCAGCTGCAATCTCCTGAATCGTATGCTCCACCTGTCCGGATTTCTCCGCAGCTGACTTTAAAATACGGGTTGTCTCATAAGCAATTTTTACACCTTCTGACACGGTCTGAACCGAATGTCCGATGAGATCTGCTGTCTGCTTGGCAGCCTCTGCTGATTTACCTGCAAGATTACGTACTTCATCGGCTACCACTGCAAATCCTTTGCCTGCTTCTCCTGCTCTGGCTGATTCCACCGCTGCATTTAAAGCCAGTATATTGGTCTGAAATGCAATATCCTCAATTACTTTGGTAATGTTTGAAATCTTCTCAGAAGCCTGTCCGATTTCCTTCATGGAATGATCCAGCTTCTCCATATAGGTATTGCCTTCATCCATTCCGGTAACCGCCTCTCTTACATAGCCGGTTGCCTTCAGAACATTCTCTGCATTCTGCTGTGCCCGGTTTGAAACGCTGCTTACCGAAGCGCTTAATTCCTCAACTGTAGCTGCCTGTTCCGTCGCACCCGAAGCCAGTGCCTGGGAAGCATCGGAAATCTGCCTTGATCCCTCTGCTACTCTGTCAGAAGATTCTTTAATCTTAGTAAATACCGAATTTAAGTTATAGGTAATACCATTCAGCGAATCCTTGATCTGTACAAAATCACCTTTATAATCCTGAGTCGCTGTAATCGTGCAGTCTCCCTTTTCCAGACCGCTTAAAATCGTAGAAATTTCATTAATATAGCTATTAAGGGTATTGATCGTTCCGGTAAATGAACGGGATAAATCCTCAAGTTCATCTCCAGTATTGATCTGAGGTACTTCAGAATGCAGATCTCCCTCATCGAGAGCTTTGATACGCTCTGCCAATCCGATAAGCGGCTTAACGATCGGACCTGCTATCCGAAAAGCCATATGTAAGGATGCAAGAATCATCAGAGCCGCCAGAATGATTGTGATGATCAGTGACTGATAGAAGCCTGCCATCATCTCGGACTGATTTGCTGCAACTCCGATGGACCAGCTGTCTGTGTTGGTTATAGGTGTGTAACCCATGACCAGAGTCTTCCCCTTAAAGCGGGCTGTCCGGATATCAGACTTTCCTGTAATCATCTCCTGTATATTGGCGGCAACCTCCTTAAGTGACGAATCGCTTTTTGCCAGCTCAATATAATTGGTCTCATTTGACACGACGTTTCTGTCCTTATGGGCAACTACCTTTCCGGCTTTATCTGTAATGAATCCATAACCGGATTTTCCTATGGAAACTCCGTCAATCATCTTACTGAATACATCTGCATCCAGGGTTCCTGTTACAACCCCGTTATATTCCCCATTATTCACCTTAGCTGCAATTACCAGAACTGTTTTGCCCAGTTCCTCGCTTTGCATGGTGGTTGATATGTAGGTTTCCCCATTTATTGCTTGGCTAAAATATTCCAACTGGCTGATATCTGCACCATTGGAGGCCTTTCCGTTGACATCCGCTGTTGTAACCTCCAAAAAACCATAATCCTTCGCCAGCTTATCCATCACTTCTTTTCTCTGCCCATCACTTTTATTTCGGTCTGTAATGGAAGTGTATTGTGCTATGGCCTCTATTTTAATCTTGTATATATCTATTGCGTTCTCAATCGCCTGACTGTAAGCCTCTGCTGATTCCATAAGTCTCATATCAGTATTGTTTTTCGCATCACGGTAGAACAGAAAACCATTGAAAGCACCAAACAAAATAGAAATTACCACGCACATAGCAATGATACCAGACAGCAATCTCCCTTTGATGGATCTGTTCTTTCCCGATGAGTCAGACCCCTCCTCTGACTTTTTTATGACCCTCCGAAATGCCTTAAATTTTCCCGCCACAGTCATATCCTCCTAATCATTATTTACGTGCTGGAAACTACTCACCTTTTCTGTAAAATTTTTACTGAATTTTACTAATTAATATTATATAACAGAGGGCAGATATTTGTCAATTATGACTGAATTTTGTAGAATATTATAATAATTTGTAACTTAGGCTATAAAATGTGATAGTTTTACTCTATCTGGCCCAGGAATCTTCCAATATTTCAAAATTACCCTTTATTATTGGTCCGTTCAGATCAGCATTCAACTGGTACATATCATTGAATTTTTCAATAGCAGCCTTTTTTTGCTCCATCAGGGAATGTGCGTAGACATTTAAGGTGATGGATACGGTGGAATGTCCCAGAAGTTCACTGATGGTTTTAATATCCACTCCCAGTTCCAATGCCCTGGTGGCAAAGGTGTGGCGGATGGCATGAAATTTCCGGTCTTTGACATGTGCCTCCTTTAACAGTCGTTTATAAAGTTTCTGAAAGCACCGGGGATCAAAAGGGACATCTGCTTCCGTAAAGATATAATTCTCCTGATTTTTATTTTTATAAGCAGCCATCACCGGCATGTTAAGCAAAAACTGGGGAAGGGGTATTCTCCTCATGGATTTACGGCTTTTGGGGGCTCCCACAAACAATGCGGTTTTTTGCTCCTTCTCATCAAAATGCCGGATCCGGGAAACGGTCCTGCTTACAAATAAGGTCCCTGTCTCCATATCAATATCTCTCCATTTTAATGCGCATAACTCCCCAAGACGCAGGCCGGTATAAAAGCAAAGGAGAATTCCCATTGCACGCCTGTCGCTGTTATGAAAAGCCACCAGCTCGATCTGACGCTGCTCTTTCATTGAGAATACTTCCACCTCTTTATCATCCGTTTTGGGATATTTAATCAGATCTATAATTGCAAGACAATCCGCCGACCCCTTTAAGATCTCTTTTACTGCTATCTTAAATATGGTCAGGTTTTTCTTTTTAGAAGAATCTGCAAGCTCCTCATTCTCATACATTTCTTTCACAAAACGCGAAACAGTATCCGTTGTGATTCTCTGTTTTTTCTCCTTTTCAAAAAACGGAATCACATATTTGTATATGCACCGGTAATAACTTTCATAGGTAGATGGCTTTACTCTTACAGAGACATCCTTAAGCCAGTTTTCAAAAAGTACAGACCCTTCCTCTGCTTCTCCCGATTTCTTAGCTCTGTAATTCACCTGGGTATCCTTGAAATTCTTCATCTTTTCCTTTACACCCTTATAGCTTCTGGAATAAAAGTACTGGTACTTCCCTGTCTGCTTTAAAGTTCTTCCTTCCCATCTTCCATCTTTGCGTTTATAAATATTTTCTCCTCTTCTTGGCATGGTAAAACTCCTTTGCTTATAATAGTTTATTATATGATGGTTTAAACTCTGGAAAATAATCCAATTATTTCCATATATTACAAAAGGACCAGTTTACTTTCAATCAAAAAATGGCGATCCATGATAGCTCTGGGTCGCCCTAACTCTATTTATATCAGCTGTTTTCAAATGATTCAATATCATATGGTTTTATTTTTCCTCTTTTTACCATTAAAAGCGCAGTAATTAAAAGGGTATAACCAATCATTACTACTCCGGAAGTAAACCAAAGTCCAGATATATCAATCTGCTCCACAAATAGACTGCTGAAAATAGAGCCAAGCATGGCGCCGGTTTGTAAGAGAAAAGAGCCCAAAGATAGAACACTGGCTCTTAGCGGTCCCGGCGTATACTGATTGACCAGTGTATTTTCAGCCACATTGCCGGTTCCAAGGAGTAAGTAAATGCCTCCGTATACAATTGCAAAGATCCAGGCAGATTTAATAATCGCCAGAATAAGTAAGACGCACCCAAGGAAAACACGGCTGATACTGTAGATACGCCACTGTCTTCCGGGGAATTTTAAGAGCAGCCTGCGGCAGAGAGAATTTCCTGTTGCTGACAGAAAGAACCCTACAAAAGACAGTATTCCCAGCACCCAGGTCCCCTGCGACAAATCTGACGTTCTAAGATAAGCCGGCTGCCAGTACGTCTCAATCGGCATAACAAGAAATCCAGTGAACAACATCCCTGCCAGGATAAATGGAAAATCCCGTCTTGAAAAAACTGTCCTGACCCCTTTCTTTAAATGGCGGATAAGGGGTGTCCTCTCTGCTTCACCACCCCATATCCGTACTTCTCGTATTCCAAATATACAAAGCCCCATGGTTACCACGGTCAATATAAAACGAAGCGAAATGTTCGCGTTATAGGCATCACCCAGGCAGGATAGGAAACCTCCAAGAATACACCCCAATGCCAGCCCAGTCTCTTGCAGAATGGCAAGGCGGGCTGTTACATCAGGCAGACAGTCCTCTCCTCTTTCCTCCAATGCCTGATCTACAATTAAGGCATCCAGGCTTCCAGAAGAAAAAGCCCTGCCGACACCGTTCAGTATAATGCAGCAAAATAACCCGACCAGATTGTGTACAAAAAATAGCAAACCCACAGATAACAGCTGGCAGACTCCTGATATAAGAAAAACCGATTTTCGACCATACAAATCCGCACAAATTCCACTTGGAAGCTCAAAGCATAATACAGCGGCTGAATAACTGGCTAATAAAAGGGGAAGCGTCTTTAGATCTGCCCCCCTTTTCAAAAGAATTAAGTTCAGCACCGGCAGAAGGATTCCTAACGAAGCGTAATTCAGGAAAATAATCAGCTGCTTTATCCTACTCATAAAGATTTTCCTCCGCATTATAAAGAATAAATGCATATTCCCACGGAGATTTCTCCCCGGATGGAATGGCGTGTGCGTCCAAATAATCTCTGATCAGCTTTAATAATTCCTCGCCCTCTCCAGGCGCCAGATGAATTACGCCAGTCAGAATATCTCCTAAATCCCACCTGGATTCTAAATCCTCATCATAATAATGCTCAATAAATTTTTTTTTCTGTGTTAAAAAGCCTTCATAAGTTCTTGCAACCTGCGCCTGAACCAGAACCTCTTTTTGCATCTGCGTATCATCCGGGTGATCGAGGCCGATCTGGACATTGACATAGGTTGGACTATAATATCTTGCAGTAATACCATTAATAGCCTCTGTATGATCCAGAGTAATGACCCCAAGTGACTCCAGCTTTTTAATATGGTGCTGAACACTTGATGGGGAGATCTCCAGTTTTTCCGAAAGCTGCTTTGGTGTCATGGGCAGCTTGGATCGCTCCAGTAGCCGGAGAAGATTCTGCCTTACCGGGTTCATATAAATTTCCAGTTCCTTTTTGGTAGATAACTTAATTTTATCCATTATACAGATTTCCTTCCTTACTTATTCATTACACAAATTGTAACATTATACATTATGTAACGTCAAGTCAAAAATCAAAGGGGACTACTCCCGCAGTCACTCTGCGATCTTCATCCCTTTTTCATATACTCTTACAGAATTGCGGTCTTTCTTAGCATCATATAACGCATAATCAGACAGAACAAAAAGCCTGGCTGCATTAAGCTGGCTGGAATAAGCAGACAATCCAAAACTGGCAGTAAAGCGGATTTCTTTTTCTTCCTCTATCCGAATCTTTTCGGTCAGTTGTCTGATCTCCTCACACATCAGGACAGCTTCTTCCATGGTTGTATTGTGAAACAGAAGACAGAATTCATCACCGCCGTAACGATATGGTGTATAGTTATAGGATTTCTCCATTAACACTCTGGCAAACTCAATTAAGCATCTGTCACCCATATAATGTCCGAACCGGTCATTGATATTTTTAAAATTATCAATATCCACGACAGCCAGAATATGATCTTCTAAGGGGTTTTGAACCTCCATGTCAGCCATGGCTTCATCAAGGGCCTTGCGGTTATATATTCTGGTCAGCTCATCTATCTGAATACTCTGTTTTAACTGGTGCCTCTCAAGATCTGTTCTTATGCTGGCCAGATTCTTTTTCTGTTCAAACCGGATTACTACCATGCTTGCAGCGGAAAATGCAATCAGTATTATCATGGATATCAGAAAATTTCCCATTCTCATGCTGCTTTCAAAAATTGTGATCTTATCCGAGTCCCATTTAATCAGTATTTCGGAAAATGCAGCTGACCAGATACAGAGTGAGGCTGTAATCCCTGTAAGCCTGTAATCTGCATACAGAATCGTCATCATAATTGCTCCCGGAAATATATAATAGGTTGCTGTAAATGCGCTATGAACCGTAAACAGGACAAATGTTATTAATACCAGTAACAGGGATACACAATAGATTTTCTGCTTCTGGGTAAATGCTTTTGATTTCATAATCAGGGTTTCTGCCAGAACACAAGTAATATTAATTCCGGAGGGTACTATGATGTATTTTAAGATGTAGCGTTCCATCGTTGTATGAATCAGACCTGACTGGGCAAAAAACAGACTCATGAGACATTCCATTACCAGAGAAAAAGCAACAATACCCACAGTGGTCTTATAGTGCAGCTTCAACCAGTCATAATCTATAATCTGATACTGCTTTTCTATTTCTATATTACGGATATTATCCGGTATCATGTTGGAAACCGCCTCCTGTCTTTTCCATTTACAACATCATAGATTCACCTGTTCATCCTAGAATATTCCTGATTTTCCATACAGTGAACGTAATGCAATTCTCCGTATGAAACAAAAAACAGTATAGCATACCAATAAAAAAAACGCACTTCATTTATTCCGGAGTCCCGGCATAAATGAAGTACGGTTCTTATACTAAGCCTGCTGAGCCTGAACGGAAAAATAGATTGCTGCCAGTTCCCTCTCTCCTTTCAGCTTCTTTTTTAATGCTTCTGCTTTTTTCTCATCATCTCCCTCCGGATTATTAAAAAACAGCTTCATTCCTGACTTTTTTATAAAAACAAGTCCGTCATCCTCTGCATATTTTTGAAACAGGTCCTGTTTCAACGGTGCATTAACAATAATCATTTTATCTCCTTTATTATAAAATTCCGCCGGCTGCCGCCATAATTGCAGGTATGGTAATTAAAGACAACGCTGTTGTAATAGTTAAAAGATTTGATGCGTACTGACCGTTCCTTTTATACTGCAGCGCAAACATAGTACCCATGGCTCCGCTTGGACAGGCTGCCGCAGTTAAAATAGTTATGGAAATGCTTCTTTCCGCTCCTGCTGCCAGTAAAAGGAGTAACGTCAGGCCGGGAACCACGATCAGCTTGGCTATACTTATTATATAGGTCCGTTTATTCTTTAATCCGCCAAGGAAGTCACTTTGAGCCAGATTAATACCGGAAATCAGCATGGCCGCCGGAGTATTCATTCCAGCGATTAATGCAACCGGTTCCGTGAATATTTCAGGCAGCCGGATTCCAGTTAAGAACAGGAATATCCCCAAAATAATTGCAGCATTAGAAGGGTTGATCAGGCTTCTTATCGTCTTTTTCATGCTTTCTGATTTTCCGCTCATCAGCATGATTCCATGGGACCAGACAAATATATTAAACACAGTCAGATAAGCCGTCATATAAAATACGCCTTCTCTTCCCAGAATACCATCGATAAGAGGAATTCCAATAAAACCGCAATTAGAATAAACAATTGACATTCGTTCCACAGCCATATCCGGTCCTGCGTCCTTTGGAACTGCAAATCCAGAGACTGCAATGGCAATCAAAAAGCTGGCAAAAGACAAGATGGCTGTGACTGCAAGACCATACAGCCGCTCTTTATCATAATCAATCTGATAGGACAAAAGTATCACACAGGGTGAAATAATATTAAGCAAAACACGGGTCAGCCTGCTGCCTGTCTCCTCATCGGCGATTCTCGCTTTGTATGCGCCTGCACCAATTAGCAGAATGATAAACATTTCAATTATTTTCGTTGCTGTAATGTAAGCCAGATCCATGTTTCTCCTCTGTCAGCTGCCTGTTACTGCTTATGTTTCCCTGTTGTCTGAAATTAATCTCCAAGTGCCTTTTTCACCTGTGCAATTACCTTGGTTCCATTCATGGTTCCATAAGCCTGCATATCAATGCATTCTACAATTTTTCCAGGGCATTCCTTTTCGACTTTCGCTTTGCTAAAACGAACCTGAGGCCCCAGGAGAATGATATCCGCATCCGGTCCTTTTTCTCTTGCACTGGCCAAAGCATAAGCGTTAATCTGGCATTCGTAATTTTCTTTCGCAGCTGCTTCTTTCATCTTATTTACTAAAAGGCTTGTTGACATGCCTGCGGCACAAAACAAAACAATATTTCTCATTTTAACAACTTCCCTTCTTTGAATATTTTAACTTATTTTCTTAAAATATCAATCATTTCTTTGCTTAAATCCATGACCGTCATGGCATTCATCAAATGATCCTGGGCATGAACCATCAGAAGTCCCACCTCCACTTTATTGCCGTTTAATTCATTCTGGATCATCTCTGTCTGTATCTCGTGAGCTTCCTTAAGTATGGTGTCTGCCTCCTCCATGAGTTCATCTGCCTTCTTAAAGTCACCGGCCTTCGCCGCACGCAGGGCCTCAATTGCAGTACTTCTGGCATTCCCTCCGTTTACTACAAGTTTCATAACAATCATTTCAATATCCATCACTTAGCTGCCTCTCTCTCCTAACCAGCAATTATGAGTTTCACAAATGTAACCAGGGTGCAGATCGCGATCATGGTCCATACCCATTTTTCTGGTCTGCGAAATTCAGACGAAGGACTCCATACCCGGAAAAGTCCATAAGGCGGACAAATTACAATCCACAGATAAGTAATAATTCTTGATTTTGAAAATACGTCTGTCATCTGAAGTTCATGCTTTTCCTTCATATTAAGATTTCCTCCTCTTTCTGTCAAACTCATAATTACCTCATTCTGTTTAAAACTGTTATTCTTCTGTTACAACCTGCTGTTTGTTTGATATCAGGACAAAGGGGATATACACAACAAATGCAAGGAGAATACAGATAATCTGTGTCACTGCTGCCCCTATATTCCCGCCGGAGCAAAGAAATGCCATAAGCCCCGGAGGTGTGGTCCACGGTGCATTTACCACCATTCTTCCGCAAAAACCAATCTTTGTCATGGCGTATGCAAAGGTAGCGGATACAGCCGGTGATATCATAAACGGAATGGCAAGCACCGGATTCATTACAATGGGAAGACCAAAAACCAGCGGTTCATTGATATTGAAAACTGCACAGGGAAGCGCCAGCTTTGCAATTGCCTTATAGTCCGCACGCTTGGAAAACAGCATGATGGCAATGATCAGACCTCCTGTAATTCCTGCTCCGGTAACGGTTGAAAAGCAGGACATGAACGGAGTGCTGATAATATTGGGAATTGCTGTTCCTGCTGCATATGCGGCCTCATTCTCTGCAAAGGCGGCCAGAAGTATGGGCTCATATACTGCCTTTGTCACCTGGGTTCCGTGAATACCAAACGACCATAAAACAGTGGTGATGAAAACCAAAGTAAGATATCCTGGGAAGCTGGTTAAGATTTTGGACAGCGGTCTCTGAATAAAAGCAGTTATTGCATTAAACAGTGTCACGCCTGTGACCATTTCAAATATCATTCCCAGCGCTGAAATAATGACTACGGTAATCAGGGAAGGAAACAGAATCGAAAAGGATCTGGCTACGTTTGACGGAACACCTTCCGGCATACGAATTTCCAGCTTCCCGCTCTTTACCAGCCGGCAGTAAATTTCCGTAGAGGCTATGGAAGCGAACATTCCTACAAACAACCCCTGTGCATTGGTATAGACTCTTGAAAGAACATTGGTAACTAGCACTTCTGTTCCGTCAGCTGCCTTTCCGCTTGCAGTAAAGGCACAAAGTGAAATATAGGCCCCCAGTGCCACAACTGGAAGTGCCTTATCAGTGATTCCGTAGTGTTCCCCCAGTTCCATGGCAATTAAGATTACACACCCGATTGCAATAAAATTCATGGTTCCGTAGTTAGCGGCTGTAAACATTGGATTCAATTTTCCAAGGAAGCTTAAACCCGGAATGTTTGCAAGACTGAAATATCCTGGTGTGGTGTTGCAGATAACATTGGAAAACAGTGTACAGAATGATCCGATAATGATAATTGGCAGAAGGCTCATAAATGCATTCTTAATTGCTGCCAGATGTCTTTGCGTCTGCATTGCCCCTGCTACAGACAGCATGCCGTTCATTAATTTGTCTTTCATCTTTCCCTCCATCTCCACCGTATAAAACGGTATTTACATTAAAACGTTTCGCATATACCCTGATTTTGTGCATCTCCCCTGATTTTTTTGTTATTTCCCCGGTTTTGTTATGCGTATTGACATATTATCACAGCTATCTTTTAAACTCCATGTTCAATTTTTCCATTTTCATAATGGCATTTTCTTCTTCTCTCCAAAAGAAACAGACACCACCACCAATTTGGAAAAAGTGTTCTTGGATATTGATTTTGCGCTCTGTTATAATGATAGTATGAATATTTAAAACAGCTAAGGAAAAGGGAGGGAATCATATGAATCGCAAACAGACATTTCCGGAAGGTTTTCTCTGGGGCGGTGCAACTGCTGCCAACCAGGTTGAGGGAGGATGGAAAGAAGGCGGAAAAGGAATTTCCGTATCAGACTGCGCCAGAGCACATTTTGATACAGACGTGACCAATTATAAGGCTCACAACGCAGTAACGACGAAAGATATTGAAGATGCTCTTGCTACCGATGATGAGGTATATTATCCCAAACGCCATGGATCGGATTTTTATCACCATTTCAAAGAAGATATCAGACTTTTTGCAGAAATGGGCTTTAAGGTCTACCGCCTGTCCATTGCCTGGTCCCGCATCTTCCCAAACGGAGATGAGGAAACCCCCAATGAAGAAGGACTTCAATTCTATGACAATGTATTTGACGAGCTTAGAAAATACGGAATTGAACCTCTTGTAACCATGTCTCATTATGAACCCCCTTTAAATCTGGTGTTAAACTATCAGGGCTGGTACTCCAGAGAGGTCATTGGCTTTTTTACCAGATATGTGGAGACAATCTGCACCCGGTATAAGGATAAGGTAAAATACTGGCTGACCTTCAATGAAGTGGACTCTATGATCCGCCATCCCTATACGACAGGTGGTTTAATCGAGGACCGCTTCCCAGGCCAGAACTTTGAAGAGGTGATCTTTCAGGCAATGCACCACCAGTTTGTGGCATCCGCCCATGCAACCAGGATCTGCCATGAGATGATTCCCGGCTCTTTGGTTGGGTGTATGCTGACAAAACTGACCTATTATCCCTACACCTGTAACCCGGAAGATGTATTAAAAGCGCAGCAGATGATGCGGGGGACTTATTGCTACAGTGATACCCAGGTGTTTGGAGAATATCCAGCTTACTTACTTTCACGGTTTAAAAGCAATGGTATTACCATCCGAAAAGAGGCCGGAGATGATGAGATCATGAAATCCTATCCTGTGGATTTTGTTTCCTTCTCCTACTACAATTCCTCTTGTGCAGCTGAGGATACTTCTAATTTAAACGTGACATCAGGCAATACAATAACTGCTGTTAAAAATCCTTACTTAAAGGCTTCCGACTGGGGATGGCAGATTGATCCTACCGGACTTCGTATTTCCATGGTGGATCTCTTTGACCGCTACCGCAAGCCTCTGTTTATTGTAGAGAACGGACTTGGGGCTGCAGATGTGGTTGAAGAAGACGGGACCATTGACGATCAGTACCGGATTGATTATTTAAAGGAACATATGAAGGCTATTTTAGATGCAATGGAAGAGGACGGAGTGGATTGTCTCGGCTATACCTCCTGGGGCTGTATCGATCTGGTTTCGGAATCCACCAAGCAGATGTCAAAGCGTTACGGATATATCTATGTGGACTGCGATGATTACGGTAAGGGGACTTATAAACGGCTGAAGAAGAAGTCTTTTTACTGGTATAAGAAAGTCATTGAAACAAATGGACTCAGTCTGTATACAGATGAAGAGCTTTAATTAAAAAGAATAAATGGTATAAAGGGGTAGTTCTGTTTTTTGAGCTACCCTATAATTATGAGTCTTGACCCTGTTGAGCACGCGAAGCGTGCGAAATATAAACCACTCGTCTTTAGGCACTGGCCGGTAACAGAGGCTTATAGCCTCAGGACAAACCACCCGTTAAAGGGTGGTTATGATTATATTAATTGATCATAATTTACGGGAGGTACTCGTTATAATATCAAAAGTTACATATATATTCGTAATAATTACATGTAAAAAGAATTAAGATTTTACGTTATATAATATTAAATGAAAGAGAGGTGATTCTAATGTATAATAGAAGGTATTAAATATTAGCTATTTATTTTTTTTTGTAAAGGAAGTGGATATCTATGAAAAAAACAAAAGATATTGGATAATCAGTATAATAGTAATTTTATTAAGTATCATAACGTTACTGCTTATGGTTATTGGAAAAAAGACTATAATAGCTTGTTCATTTTTTATCTATGAATTATTTATGATGTTACTAGTTGGAAATGTAGCATCATACTTAACTACATATTGGTCTCAACGTAATGTATTGAAAAAAAAGGACATGTTTTATATTTACATATTTTTAATAATTAATTTAATATCAGTATTAATATATCTATATTTTATTACAATATCTTATCTTTTTAACTAGGAACATAAATATGAAGAAACCAACAGTATAATGTTACTATTGATAATGTCATTAATAATGTTGGGATAGTTATTTTGATGATCCTCGTTTGACAATTACAAGGCTCGCAACGCAGTAACAACTAAAGATATTTAAGCCGCTCTTGCCACCAATGATGATGAGGTATTATATCCCCCGGGCATTAATAGCAATTGAACAGACCAGATTCGTAATGTAGGAAGTCCTCCTTCGCCATCCCACAATACCACATTTACAGAATAAAATGTAGGGAAACTTTTATACATACACTAATTAATATACGAAATTCTAACAGTAAAAGTTACACATATCCTCGTAATTATTACATCTTATAATATTTTTATAAAATATTATATAATATAAATATAAAAATCAGATGAAGGGAATTACCAAGCTACATAATTATATTATACAAACTGAAGAAAAGTTAACTGTATAAAAATAATTATTATTTCTGTATAATATAATGATTATAAGAAAACTAAAGGCATAAACTAGTAACATTAAGGAGAAAATCAAATGAAAAGTAAAATTATAACATATAGGCTTGCAGTTACGGCTAGCATTATACTAGTGTTGATATTATTAATTTATTTAAATATAATATCTTTTAATAAAGATCATCACAAAATAAATGTTACTACAAATACTGAAGATTATGGTGATTTTAGAGGTTTTAGAGGATTCAGTAATTTAGATATTTTTCCGGAAAAATTGTTGAAATCAGCCCAGAATATAAATTTTTATTACAATGATGATTCATCACCTATTTTTGACGATTCCTGCCAAATATATCTAAAATGTAGTTATAATGAACGTGAATATATATCTGAAATACAACGGCTAAAATCAATTAATGAAAAGTATCAGGGAATAGAACAGAAAACATGGGAAGATAATGAGAATTTTAAACTTCCTGCCGTGGTAGCAATTTATAATAATAACCATTGCTATGAATATGCACTCTTGGATGAAAGTAATTTAAGTATTATATATATTTTTTTACAATTTATTTATAAAGATAAAATTATTTTTGACAATAATTTTTTACCAAATAATTATGTTAATCCAGATGATATAATTGACAATTCTAAAGAAGGACTATCAATTTATTTGTTTCCTCAATTAAATGGAGATAAACATGGAACATATGGAAAATGGCTAGAGGTAGAAAAATAATATGAAAAATCAATTTACCTTAGTTAGACAACAAAAAAATAATGATTGCGGAATTGCTTGCATAAAAATGATATGTAAATATTATTTAACCGATTTTAATGAAGAAAAAGATTTAAAATATGTGCAGTTTTCACCTAACGGAATTAATATAAAAGATATTAGAAATGTATTAAATAGATTAGGTTTTAAAACTGAAGCAGTAAAACTACCTAAAAGCAAGATATCTGCTAGTAGTATAACACTTCCAGCAATTGCATGCATTAAATTAGGAAATATTGATCTATATCATTACATAATAGTTTATAAAATTGAAGAGAATTATATAAATTATGCAGATCCATCAAATGGTTTAATGAAAAAAACTTTTGATGAGTTTAATATAAATTTTACTGGAGAACTAATTCTAATTTTAAAATAAAGGTTTACATTTTCATATATTCTTCCTTTTTTATTAATGTAACTTAGTAAAAATAAGAGGAGGAAGATGACATGAATAATTTTATATTTCCTAATGGAACCGAGTTTTTAACAAATGAAGAGCAAGAAAAAAGAATTTGTGGAGTGGCCCATATTGAAATGAGTCCGTTATATTTAGCGAAATCTGCTTGTGAGGTTAAAGCTACCCAGTTAATTGCAACCAAACAGGTAACTAGAATGTCAATTCTTGGAATTGCACAAGAGATTTTTGCTCACGCGTGTGCATATTACGCATCAAGTACTATTATTGCGCTAGGCGTAGATATTAGCAAAGTTAATGAAATAAAATCCAGAGCAAATCCAGTCGACATTGCTGATGGCGGAGATACTGCAAATAGAAAAGCAATTTATAGACATATTTGGCGGATAACTCCCTCTATCATATCTCCGATTTAAATAAAAAAAGAACTTAATAAAATTCAATATACTAAGTTACAGAAAACAGGCCCTCTAAGACTGATTTATCCAGACCTTAGAGGGTCTATTACTATAAAATTATACATTACTTTAATGTCTAGCTTACATAGCATTCGTCTCTTCTATCTGAGTCATCGACTTAAGAAACGAATCGTAATCCTGCTTTTTAGTTAACTCCTGGATCTGCCATTAGATTATTCCCGCATCTTTGGTTGGGTGAAATTTTTACCAGTATTGAAATCTCTGTAAAAATGGGCAATCGAATATGAAAAGATGACAAAGTAAATATTCCAACTGTAAACGCCTTTATTTCACACCAATTTTTCTATAAAATTACATCGGATGAGTTTCTTCCATCTGTGTCATAGCCTTAATAAAAGCATCATAATCCTGTTTTTTCACCAATTCCTGAATCTGCTTCTGACTTAACAGAAAAGATGCAGTCAGCTGATAAAAATGCTGCAGCTCTGCGCTGGTATGGTCCTTGTCCGCAATACACACCAGGAAAACAGCCCGGATTTTCTGATCTCCCCACTCCACTGGCTCATCAAGAATTCCCACGCAGACAAAGGTCTCACTGCTCATGGCTTTATAGGCATGAGGCATTGCCACCTGATTGCCAAAGGCTGTTTTTGCCACCCGTTCCCGCCTGAGCACCGATTCATAGAATTCCTCTGGCAGATTCTTCTTTTCAATGACAAACTGACACATAAAGCGAAGCACATCAGTTTTTGTCCGGAAGTTTAAGTGGGGCAGAAACAGCGCACGTTTATAATAATTCCGTACAGAAAACGATTTCTGAGCACAAAGTACTTTCTTAACATTTACAATATCCTCATCACCGAGAAAATATTCTACTTCCAGAATGGGAAGCGGAACAGACAGGGTGATGGGTACCGTGGTAAAGATATAGTCATATCTGGAAAAATCCATTTTATATAAGCTTCCAACGTCGCAGGCAATGATATCATCGATATAATCCTTAAAGGAATTCTTGTATTTGTACTGCAAAAGCTGGGCACTTCCCCTCCCGGAGGAACAGACCAGAATAATATTTTTCTTCTTAATTTCTGTTTTCTTCCGTTCAAGGGCCAGTGCAAAGGCGAAAGCAAAGTAAGCCACCTCATCCTCAGATAAGGAGACCTTAAAATGTTCGTTAAGCACAGTGACAGCATTACAAGCCATGGTATAGGACAGACAGAATTTTTCCTTTACATCACGCAGCATGGGATTTTTCATATCCATGTCAAACCGGATCCTGACACTTAACGGCACCAGATGCTGGCTTAAGATCATTCTCAGTTCTAAATCACTTCGAAAATCAAATTTAAACAGATCATATACCCGTTCCAGCATAGCAGTTACAAGATCACTGATCTCCTGGGTAATAATTACATTTTCTCCTGAACCTGCTTCCTGCAAAAACATCTTTTTCCCAGCCAGATGAATGGCAATGTAGAGGATCTCATTTTCAGGAAAACTTAAGTGAAACCGTTCTTCCAGCTTTGCTGCTATCGTTTCTGCTATGTGATATTCATACCGCTCTTTGGGATTATCAAGAAGCCCTTCCGGCATAGGAACGTAGTGGCATTCCATAATCCTGCTGATGGCAATATAAAGATGAACAACCAGATTCTGATATGCCGCACCAGTAATCAAAAAATCATTTTCTTTTAGAACCAGGGATACAATGGCAGCAATTTCATCCATGCTCTCATTTCCCTTGTGAAGCCTCTTTCCGGAAAATGATGCAATACACAGCCTGGTATCAAATTCTTTTCCTTCCAGACGAATTCCATAGTTGGGCTTACGTATAATACGGATATTAAATTTTTTCAGGAACTGCTCTACTTCTTTAAGATCTTCCGTCAATGTTCGCTTGGAAATAAACAGGCTTTCGCTTAATTCCTCCAGCTTTACATAAGTTCCCCGATTGATTAAGTACTCAAGTAAATATTGGACCCGCTCTTCTGAGGTAGAAGGTAAGTATTCTTCAAAACCACAGGCACGGCTTTTACGGCAATAAGTTTCATATCTTTCATGATCCTGTATATTCAGGAAATAACCCACTCCGTATTTTGAGAGTATACCAGCGCCATAAGGCTCGATCTCCTGATTAATCTCTTTTAAAAGATTACGGACTGTTTTCGTCCCTGTATGAATCTCTTGCGCAAGCAATTCTGCTGTACAGTAATCTCTGTCTGATAAAATCTCCAAGATCCGTTTCATTCGCCTGTCCATTTTTTCACCCCTGTCAATCACTGTCGGCAATATTTTGTGCGTTTTTCATCTTTTAATTGTAATTGCGTTTATATTTTTATGCACATTTACATGATATCATATATCACCATTTAACTGAATGAATCTTTTTTCCATTTTCAAAGTGGTAAAATCTGCTCTTTGGAGGTTCATACATAATAGAGCTAAGATATGTAATAATTTCCTTACCATGCATATAATGAAATAGAATCTTTTTATCAAGGGAGATCGACTAAATGATGGCAGAAAGCGGGGACACAAGAGAAACGATTACAGTAAACGGAAGTATGATAGAAGTGAAAAATGCCCTTGTGGAGGAGATGTATACTTCCAACAGCAGAACGGGATACTTAATTATTTCTTATGCCGTAGCCGGCGAGAATGATATGGTAAATATGGAACTGGTCCAGTTAAATATTGGCTGGGACACCATTCTGATTGATCAATTCGGAGAAACGATCAGTTTATGCAGTATAGTAAAAGGAACCTATGTCAATGCGGCTTTTTCTGCTGTAATGACAAGAAGCATTCCTCCCCAGTCAAACGCCTACCGGGTCATAGCCATGTTAGAAGTCACTTCCTATGTCGTAACAACAGACCGCATTGTCCGGATTGATCCAGATAACCATTTTGTTTATACAGGCAACCCCAATGATGAAAGGGGGCAGATGCGTTTTCTCATTACCAATGCTACCAAGATCTTAGATCAGAATGGAGCCCCTATTACCCAGGCTGATTTAGAGCCAGGAGAAATGGTACGAATTAAACATGCCAGCTTCCAGACTGCGAGCATTCCTCCCCAAACCAATGCATATGTGATTGAAGTGTTACCCAGTTAAAAGGAGCAGCCGGCAATTTCCTGTTGGTAATTGCCGGCTGCTCCTGCATACTTCTATTATTCTATATCAAATCCCCTGCCTATGATGTTGTTGCTTAAATTTGCGCAGATAAAGCTGTCATCATGAAAGGACCTTACAAACTCTTTGATTGCAATTAACTCCTGCTGATTTACCACTGCCTGAATCAGCATCTTCTTCTTAACATTGGTGGTATCCATTCCCTGTATAAAAGTCGCTCCCCGGTTTAAATCGTTACGGATAAACTGTGTAATCTCTAAATACTGATCTGACATGATATTAACATTATAATATTTCTCAAATCCAATGATCAGCTTATCAGTAACCACGCTCTGAACAAATGTACAGATCAGGGAATAAATGATCATCGTAATATCTCCGTAAATGATAGAGGAACCGATTACTACCGTGTTAAGAATTAAATAGTAGGATCCGATTGACAAACCCCTTTTTTCTTTCAGATACAATGCCACAATGGATTCCGGCCCGTTGGCAACCCTCTGTTTCATAATTATACCACCGGCGATACCTCCCACAACGCCGCCGCTGATGGCTGCTGCGATAGGATCTGTATGAAGCTGCGGCAGAATCTGGTTTACGATTCCCACATAAAAAGTAAACATAAAATAGCTGAATGCTGCATAAAAAATCTGTTTTCTGCTGTAGCTGAAAAATGCCCAGATAAATATAGGCAGTGCCATGATAATTAAAAGCAGCTGTACATTAGCTCCGGTCAGGCGGTTAAAAACTGTTGCCAGTCCTCCAAGTCCGGTGGCTACTAAATTGTTGGCGTTTAAAATCTGGCAGTATGCACATGCAGAGATAAACTGGCCGATTGCTATCCAAAATAGCTTTTTTTTCATCGTTGCTCTCCTCATTCCAGTAGGTATGTCATTACACCGACACCTATTATATAGATTTCATTCCTGTTAAGCAACAACATTAATTTGTTAATTTTTTGACTATTTTCTCTTTTCAGGCCATATATAAGGCTATTTTCCGAATATATCATACCAACAGATGTCAATGTATCAAAACACCGGAAGACTATGGTGATATAAGTCCAGAAAATAAACGTTTGTGGGAAAAAGTTTGTTAAATCTCTACAAAATCGCCTCTCTTTTCTACCACGTTGTAACCGATAGAAGAAACCCGGTTTCTCAGGCACACATTACACTCCGCAGCCTCTTCTCCTGTACAGATTTTATTGTCATAAAGTTCATATTTCTTTCTTACACCGATGGGCGATAAATTGGGCATTAAAACATTGGAACCGGATAAAATCCCTTTCTCTCTTCCTTTTGGATCAATGGTTCCCAGCGCAGTGGTAGCTGGTATTAAGGCATTGGGAAGCATGAGTCTGAGCATTCCGATCAGAAACAGGGTTAGATCCATGCTGCCCGCCGGGAAATCCTTAAATGGAGTCTCCTTATGGGGTATAAAAGGTCCGATTCCCACCATCTGCGGAGACAGCTCTTTAATAAACTTAAGATCCTCTGCCAGACATTCAGGGGTCTGGTAAGGAGATCCTACCATGAAGCCGGTTCCCACCTGATATCCGATCTTTTTTAAATTCCATAAGCATTCCTTACGGTTCGCAAGGGAAAGAGATTCCGGATGAAGCTTTTTATAATGCTCTTCATTGGCAGTTTCATGGCGCAGAAGGAAACGGTTGGCACCAGCCTCATAATATGCCAGATACTGCTCATAGCTTTTTTCTCCGATGGAAAGGGTGATGGCACAGTCTGGGTAGCCCTCTCGTATTTCTTTAATAATATCAATCATGATTTCATCTGTAAATGCCGCATCTTCCCCGCCCTGAAGGACGAAGGTCCGAAATCCCAGCTCATAACCGTTCTGACAGCAGGAAAGAATCTCCTCTTTGCTTAAACGGTAACGGCTGACATTTTTATTGCTTCTTCTAATTCCGCAGTAAAAGCAGTCATTCTTGCAGTAATTGGTAAATTCAATCAATCCTCTGATAAAAACTTCCTTTTGAAAATGCTCCTGACTGGTAGTCTGGGCCAGGGAAAAAAGATATTCACTGGTATCTTTATCAAAATTTTCTATTAGATATATAAACTCTTCCTTTTCAAGGTCATGATTTTTATATAATTTATCGATCAGTTCTCTCATATGCATCTGCTCCTTCTCCTGAAACGGCTACGTGTCCGTGCCTCATGTGTTTATTCTAGCATGTTTCCCCTTACCTGCAAAAATGAATTTTCTGGCAGTTTCGTGTACATTCATAGTACATTGGTATGTTTATACTATCATTTTACGGAGCTGAGGGGAAGTGGTTTTATCTTCTTGACTAAAAACTATACATTCGCTACAATTATATCATAAATGGAGGAGGTTTTTTGTCTCATTTTACAATAATCTTTTCCATTTCGGCTCCTATCACTCTCAAACTTATACTTAAGGAGACCCGTTATGAAATATTTTAATCAGGAAGACAGTGCTTACGCTGTTTATGGTGACAGAGACAGAGAAGTAGTCGCACTGCTTGCCAACCGTTTTATCGGAGAAAATCCCCAGGTGCCTTATCAGTACAGGCTGGATTTTACTTCCGGAATTCTATGTGATACAGAGGGCTGGTATTTATTCGATTTTGGCAGCCGCTTTCCACAGGCGCAAATAGGGAAAATCTGTTATGGGGCAGGTAACCTTTACAGCCATGAGCAGACACCATCACACTTTGAGGTCCGCTGTCAGGGACCAGTTGTATGTTACGTTAATGGAGAAGAGGTGTTCCGGTCCCAGCCTGGAGATGAGAGTTATAAAACCTCTGCGTTTTTCACCATCACCCTGTTACCAGGTCTTAACCATTTTGTCCTGATGACGGAAAAGACAGAGATCGGCTTTGGTCTGAAACTCCGGAATGCGAAGCCTCAATGGGAACCGTCTCATTTTCTCTCTCCCATACCTGCCAGGAACGGACAGGCAGGCTTTGTTTACAGTGAACCGGACCAGTGGAGCCTGGAACGTCAAAACTCCATTCTTTCCGGCTGCTATGACGGCATGACCTGGTTTCCCAGCGAAGAATATGAACAGCCACAGTCCTGCTGCCCCATTACCCGTGTCTTTGGGACCTCCAGTCATGGAACAGCTGCTCTGAAAAGCCACGTTTACCTTGATGAAACAAAAACCATACATGGAGTGATTCACTGTGATACACAGGCATCCCTTTATATAGACGGAGTTTTAAAAGGGGAATGGCGTGGCGGTACCTGGGAATCAGAAATGAAGCTTACTGGCGGCACTCACACCATTCTTATCTTGTGTCAGAAGTGTACGGGAGAAGAGACCGGGCTGACTGTCCTGCTGGAGACAGGCGGCAATGCGCTGTCATTATATTCAGGAGTAAAAGGATACGAAGGCCAATGGATTTATACCGGCATGTTTGGAGATGACCTCCCGCCAGTCTCCGATCTTTTGTCTATGGAGAAGGTTTATGAAGGCATAGATGGTACGTGCTTTTGGAAGTCAGATCTGCCGGATTCGTTTGTGAGAATGTTCGCAGAAGAACAATTATACGGAAAATGGTCTTATCCCTGTGGCGTTACTCTATATGGTCTGTTAACTGCCAGCCGCTGTTTTAACCGAGCTGACTGGCAGGAATACGTTCTGGAATATGCCCGTATGACCGCTGCTGCCTATGATTATTCCGTCTACGACAAGTCTGTTTTCGGCTATCCTGGAGTTAATACCCAGCTTTGCTGGTTAAGTGAACTGGACGACTGCGGCTCTTTTGGATCTTTCCTGCTGGAAGCATACAAATACCGCCCGTCCGGTGAGGCAAAAAAACTTGCTGATGTGATTGCTGATTTTATGAGAAACCATCAGAGAAGAGAAAAAGACATGGTATTTTCCAGAAACAACAATACCATGTGGATCGATGATATGTATATGAGCATACCGTTTTTATGCCGGTATTATATGCTCAGCAAAGACCGTGCATATTTAGATGATGCATGCCGCCAGGCAAAGCTTTTCAGACAATACTTTTTTATGGCAGATAAAAATCTGATGTCCCATATCATTGATCTGACTTATGGAAAGATGAACCGGATCCCCTGGAGCAGAGGAAACGGCTGGGTGGTTCTGGCCCTCTCTGAACTCCTTCTTATTCTGCCAAGGGAACATGAGGATTACGATGCTGTCACTTCCTTTTTCCTTGAAATGACCAAAGGCATATTACAGGTACAGGATGAAGCAGGAATGTGGCATCAGATTCTTGATGATCCCTCCACCTATGAAGAGGCTTCTTCCACCTCCATGTTCATCTGCGCTTTTTCCCGGGGAATCAGGCTGGGCATCATTACCGAAGATCTTCGCATCCGATGTATGACTTCCATAACCAGGGCCTGGACTGGTATGAAGAAAACAGTGATTAACCGGAAAGGGGACTTATACGGCGTATGCCGTGGGTCTGACTGCTCTTATAGCAGATCGTATTACCGTCAGCTTGGCTGGCGCTATAACGATCCTCATGGAATCGGTATTGCCGTGCTGGCAGGTGTGGAAAAACTTCTGCTGGATGAATTCCTGCAAAATCCAGCTTCTATTTAATCAGACGGGCGTTCCTTATGGAGCGCCCTTTTCACATACTGTCTTTCCCTATTAAATACTGATAAACAGCATCAACACCTTCACTGATAATTCTTGAATCATCAACGGGATTATCCTGAAAAACGATCTGATCAACCAGCGAGCTGATTAGATTATCTGCTACGATGGCGGCCGCCTCCAAATCTTTCACTCTCAGCATATCATGAAAGGCTTTTAAATAGTCCAGTGTCATATGCCGGATTGTTTCCTGCTGCTTTTCCATCACTGCATTTACCTCCGGCATGGAATAGCTGAGTATCTTTAATTCCTTGTTAAATTCTTTGGAATCTCTATGACTTTTTATCATTTCTTCCATAAATTTCGTAAGCCAGAGCCTGGGATTTACCCGGTATGATTCTAGCTCAAGGTTCATCGATTCATGTACTTTCAGGAATGCTTCATTGTAACGATCCAGTATTTCTACTAAAATCATATCTTTATCCCGATAATAGAAATAAAGGCTTCCAATAGAGACTTCCGCCACTCTGGCGATTTCATTGGTTGTGGTTTTAAAATAACCTTTCTCACAAAAAAGCTGATAAGCCACATTTCTTATTTTTTCTTTCGTCTTTTTGCTGCGCGTTTGCTTGGGCTGCCGCGTTTCTTTATTTGATTCCATAATATCTCCTCCCTTTTTTGAATATATAGAACCGGGATCCATTTGTCAATAAATACTGAGCAATTATTCAATTTCTTATTGACTTTCTTGAGTCGGAGAGTATAATTTGAGTAAATGCTCAATTATTAACAGGAGGTAATGATATGATTTTCTTAGTTATCTGGATTCTTGGACTATTAGTCGGAACTGTTACAGCGGTTATAAACCCAGCCGTCAGAACATTTCCCTCATTCTGTCAGAATCTGCTGTTTTACCAGCTGACAATCACGCTTACACTTTCCGGTACTGTCAGCTTTATCGGTCATGTATTCCGGTCTGATATGGTGGCTGAATCAATTGGCTGGAAAAAGGGCAGTCCTTTCCAGAAGGAACTGGGGTTTGCAGAAGCAGGATTTGCTTTAGCCGGACTTCTTTGTATTTTTTATCATGGGGAATTCTGGCTGGCTGCCATAGTGATGGCATCTCCTTTGTATTTATTAGCCGGGATCAACCACATCTGGGAAGTTGTTAAAAAAAAGAACTACGCTCCTCACAATACATGGACCATTTTACCAGATCTGATGATGCCCATATCCTGGATACTTCTGTACCTTTTTTCAACTCCTAACATTTAATAAAAGATAAAAGATATCTCCAACTGCTATTGTGCCGCCGAAGATATCTTTTATATTTTATATGCATTTATAAACCCATTTCATCTGCTGCCTCTTCCCAGTACTGTTCAGGAAGTATGTACCATGTCCCTTTTCCACCACTTCTCTCCCACTTTTCCAATGCGGCTGTCAGACAGACTCTTGAATAATCCCTTCCCGTAAGCAGAGTTTTCTCTACCAGCTTAGTCCAGATCCTGGCTTTTTCATTCAAATGGCTGTCATACAACTCTTTTACTGCCAACGATTTATCGTAATCCAACTGAATCAGCTCTGCCGTCCACTGTCCATTCTTCACTTGAAGAATGCAAAACTGTGCGTCTCCGTTATAATCCCAGGGAACACCAACCGATCCTGCATTGACATGAGTTTTACCTTTGTATTCATATATCCCCTGCCTGTGGGTATGACCACAGATGATAAGGTCTGTATCCAGTTTTTCAAGAACTTCCTTTTCACTTTCACTTCCCAGATGAAACACACCTTTTGTATTGTCCATTGTTCCATGGCAAAATTGAAATTCAGGATAACCCTCCATCTGCATTCTGCCTGATATTCCCATGCTGTCAAAAAACTCCAGATCCTCTTTTGTCAGATGTTCATAGGTATATAGAAGACCTCCTGTAGCAGAGGAAGGTGTGGTCCATCCATCTTCTGCCCCTTTCTGGTGATTTAAAAGATAATCTTCCCGGTTCCCGCGAATGAATTTGCAGGGATATCGGTCTCTGATATGGTACAATAGTTCCATTGTTTTCTCAGGATATGCACAGTCACTAACATAATCTCCCAGAAACAAGAACTGGTTTACTCCTCTTTTTACCGCCTCATCATAACAGGCTCGAAATCCATGATAATTACTGTGAATATCCGCAAATATCCCAATTTTCATCTGGCTCCTCCATTTCATTTGATTCTTTTAAATTACCCTGCTTTCTGCATAAAATTGCTCTCTCTAATTCTTCCATTCTGTTCCTTTCTCCTGTCTGAAGGGTTTTCAGAAGCAAATGGTATCGCGCCCTTTTTCCTTTGCTTCATAAAGCTTTTGATCCGCCCGTATCAGTGCCTCTGAAACCGTCCCTGATCCATCCTCAAATTCTGCTAATCCAGCTGAAAACGTCACCCGGCCCGGCTTCATCCCATTGCTGTTTTTATCCCTTAAAGATTCCACTCTTTTATAAGCCTCTCCTAAGCCAGTCTCAGAGAGAAAGACTGCGAATTCTTCCCCACCATAACGGCATGATATATGATCCGGAAATGTTTCCTGAATTAATTTGCCGAAATCTCTCAAAACCCGGTCTCCTTCAAAGTGACCGAAGGTATCATTGATTCTTTTAAAATGATCCAGATCCATAATCACAAACACACCATACAACCCAAAACTCTTCACCTGTTCCATGAAAAATCTACGGTTATAAAGTCCGGTCAGGGAATCTGTGGTAGCCAGAATCTCCAGCTGCTGTTTTGCATTTTCCGATTCAGTAATATCACTTGCTACATAAATATGGACTCTGTGGGATTTCATTCTAATTGCTTTAAAGCTGTATTTTCTTCCGCAAATATCATGCACCGGATCAGGCCGGTCCAGATTATGATCTTTTAATTCTTCAATAAGAGAAAACGGCTGTCCGATTTTCAAGTTCACAAGTGAGGGGAAAAAATCTTTAGACACATTATTAAATCCAATCAGCAATTCATTGCTGTCAATTACAAGAACTGCTTCATTGATGCTTTGAAATATCATTTCATACGTGATGGGATTCAGAACCAGTATGTCATATCTGAAAAGGCCTATAGTAATGGAAATGCTCATGATGAAATAAGAGAACGGGGTCAAATCCAGGTAAACAGGTCCAAGACCTAATAGATAAATTAACATTGTTGCTACAGGTGCAGTTACACCAATTAGAACAAGTACCAGCTTATGTCTGTAACTGCCGCTGGAACTTTTCAATTTTATTATCAGAATTGCCAGACTGTATAAGATAGAAAAGCTGAGAACTAACATATGAATCTGATACCAGACTCCCCTATGTGATGCCAGTACGGGAAATCCAGGCGAATAATCCACGCCCATCGAAGAGTAATAAAGGAAATGATAGTTATTCGTGTATACAAGCACCAGCGTGATGACATCCACCAAGAATACAAGCGTCACCACAAATCTGTTTGCAAAGCTTTTTTCTTCTGCATATTCCCTGGTAAACATCATAATGAGAAATGGATAAAACGACGCTCCAATATACTCAACCCTAATCCAGAAATACATGGTATTCACAGTATCCGACAGCAGTTCAAATGCATATCCTACGGAATGAAAAATCATAGCCGTCATTAAAAGGCAAAAATAGTAAACACCGGGAGTTTTTTTTCTGGCCAGACCATAAATAACAAAATTACCGATCAGTGCAGAAGATATGATCAGTAATACGCTCAGAAATACATTATTCATCTATAAAACTCCTTTCCCGCTTGTTATTTTAGAGAATCCGCAGACAAATGTCAATGTCCTCCCGGCAGGAATTGAAGAAATCAATACCAAAAACGCACCCTCCACGTTAGAAGGTGCGCTTTAATATTCTTTTATTTACTCTTTTATAAAACTCATAATATGAGGAAAAAATTCATTTGGCCTGTCATGATTTACCCCATGTGAAGCTTTTTCGATAAAGACTGCTCTGGTATTTGGTCTTTTCTGCTCCATTTCAAGAATATGCTCATCAGATACCACCCATGACTTTCTTCCATGAACAAGTAACATTGGACAGCTGCTCGCCAGGAAAGCTTCCCAGTGGTTTCCATTTAGATTACTCTGGGCTTCCGGTATATGTTCCCGATCGAAGCGGAACCCCCAACCATTCTCATCTTCAAAGGCGCTTTCCACAAAATAAGAGGAATCCTTAATATGGAATGCCTTCAGGCTGTTTCCTAAGGCTTTCAATGACATCGCACGGGTGACTATATTACTTGCAAAGGAACAATCATCCTGTTCTACTGCTCCTATATCTTCCAAAATCACTTTCGTAATTTCCGGACGGCTGACTGCTCCATAATAGGCTATGATTCCTCCCAGGGAATGGCCGACCACAATTACACTGCTGCTTTTCACCACTTCATCCATAAAAGAATAAAAGTCATTTAAAAAATGCGGAATTGTGTACTCTCCTGATCGCGCATGACTGCTGAATCCATGTCCCCTTTGATCCAGGCTATATACATGATACTCCTTCAGCTCCAGAAGATTTGCATAATATCTGGCGTTTCCAAAAAGTCCGTGAAGGCAGATAATCACCGGTTTCCCATTCTGTTCATTATCAAGATAAGACAGTCTTAACTGCCCGCATAAAAAATATTTTCTAATCATCCTTTTCCTCCTGTACTGTTTAACAGATCTATGTTAGTATTATCTCATATATTGGTGTCATATTCTGATACCATTGGAGGAAAAATGAAAAAAAGTGAACGTCTTAACTGTATACTGCGTTTTTTATCAGATAAACAACAGTTTCATATATCCGACCTGATGAGCGAATATGGCATTTCAAAAAGTACTGCTCTCCGGGATATTGCCTCCCTGGAAGAGATGGGACTGGCTTTATACAGCGAGCCTGGGCGGTACGGAAGATATGTTCTGCTAAATAATAAGGTTTTGCCTGCCATCCGCTTTACCCAGGAGGAATTGTTCGTGCTTTATCTGTCCCTCATGACCATGAAGGGATACCAGACGCTCCCCTTCTCCGTAGAGTTTTCCCATATTCGGCAGAAATTCCTGGACTTTGTATCTGCATGGTCCAGAAAAGAATTTGAAAAGCTGGAAAACATCATTACTTTTGAAAATGCGTACCATCCTTATAAAAGTGCATTTCTGAAGGAAATTATTTACAGTATCTTGGAAAATAATGTGGTTTTAATCCGCTATAAAGACAAAGATTACCATATTCAGTTCTATCAGGTATCCACCAGTTTCAATCAGTGGTATGGCTGCGGAATTGACCGCAGCACAGAAACATATAAGGTTTTCCGATGCGATAAAATTACATCTTTTAAGCAAACAGACTGCTATCCGCCTCTTAACAGAGAACAGTTAAAAAGCTTTATCCCCGATTTTTCCCAACGCAAGAATCATTTTTGTGCTCAGATCGATCCTTTCCTTGCCGATGTGTACTATAAAGAAAATTATCCTACGATTCAACTGGTGAAAGAAAATGATTCCCTTTATTTAAAAGGGAGCTATAATGACGGTGAGCTTCCCTTTATTCTCCGGTACTTATCCAGATATTCTGAGGGCATCATAAGCCTGAAGCCCGAACGGTTAAAAAAGGAATTAATCCGATATTTTGAAGCCCAGGTAAAACGGCTTACTTCGCTTTAATATCTAAATTTCCTTACCCTCTGAAATATGAAGAATCTGATAGATTTTACGGTCTTTTATATTTTGAGGGCGGTCTTTCATAAAAGAAAACAGGCTGTATCTCCATTTATCAGGATTATATATGCATACCTGCCCTGTAATATCCATTTCCCCATCTGCCATCCGTCTGATCTTCTCCGGAATATTACTCAAAGACAATTCTGGAGAAATGCTGCCTGTTGTTTCCGTCACATAGCGTGAGCTTAAAAACGGATCATTAAAATAATGGAATAAAGGAATGCCGATATTGACATGCTGCCAGCCAAAGGATTTTATGATCTGATCGTAATATCCGCCAAACAGAAAGTGATTCATACCCTCTTCCTGATTCCATAAATAAAGAGGTGCATAAACCTGTTCAAACCCATCAACTCCTTTTTCGCGTATCAGATAGCATTTGTATTTCAAACCAGGAAATCCATCTGTCTTACTTCCATTTTCTGCAACCCTCTTCCTGATTATATTCATATCGTAATCAACTGGAAGTGTAACTTCATACTGCATTCCTATCATCTGTATATCCCTCCAAACTATTTTATAGTTTTATTTTACATTATCATTTCGTAATAGTATAATAATTAATAATGTATTTAAACATCATTTTCAATGATGAATAGCAGGAGGAATAGTATGGAATTAAATGATATAACTATCTTTATGGAATTATACAGAAACAGATCCATAACGAAAACAGCGGAGTTCCTTCACTACACCCAGTCCAATGTTTCCACCCGCCTTATGAGGCTGGAAAAGGAATTTCATGGCACATTTTTTCTCCGCACCAGATCGGGGTTGGAACTTCTTCCTGATGGGGAGCGTTTCTTTCAATATGTGAGCATGGCGGATCAGGCCCTGAAAAATCTGTACCAGGAATTTCAGGTAAAAAATACGGAAATCCATATTGGCTCCACGCAGCTTCTTTCCCGGCTGTATTTTCCCGGGCTGTATGAAAAGAACAGCCAATATACCATGCATACTGATTCTGTAAAAAAATTGAGCCGGAACTTTAGCAGTCATATTTATGATGCAATCATTACACATATGGAACAAACTCCGGAACAGGGCATTTTTCAGATTCAAAACTCTGAGTCCCTTTTATGGGCGGCTTCCTCCACTCTGGATGCTATTCCTGAAGAAGTTTTACCTGTCATTGTCAGCCGTGATAAGTTATGCCCCCTGCGTCATTTAACCTTACAGCTGTTTAATCAGGAAAGAAAAGAGAAATCTCTGATTGAGGTGGATACACTGGACTTAATGATTTCGCTGCTGTCAGCCACACGAACTATTGCACTACTGCCGGAAGAACTGATAAAAGGGGAAAAACAACTGAAAGCTCTGCCATTCCTTTCACCAGTCACTCTACCGGTATACGGATACTGCAGAAGTGAGACGGAAGCTGAAGTTATAAAAAGACTTTTTCAAAGAATTGGTCAATAGACTACCAGATAAAGGGTATTAAGCTGTATGTATGCTTCTCCCATACATCAGATTTTTCCATGTAACAGCTTTGCTTGCTGAAACGCAGTTATTACCTCTGAAAGCCGTTCCAGACTCTGGCTTGTAACTCCTGAAAGGCACAACCGGTAACACTGATTTCTGTTCTCACTTAAAACCCCCGGAAGAAAACAATCCTCCGCATTCTTTACGATAATCCCCTGCTCTTTCAGGTTTCTTTCCAGTAAGGAACCGTTAATCTTCCTTTTATCTGTTACCCATATAAAGATTCCGTTATCTGGAATGTACCAGTTCATATCCTCAGATTTTAGAGAATGATAAATTGCCGAAGCTTTTTTCAACTTCTCAGAATAAATCTTCCTGACTTTGCGAATATGCTTTTCATACATTCCGGTTTCGATAAAAAGCTCCAGCGCATATTGGAATGGTTTGGATGTGTTTAAATCTGCAAGCCGCTTTCGTTCTGCTGCTTCATCAGCCATGTATTTGGGAAATACACCTGCTCCAATGCGCAGACCTGGCATAAACGTTTTTGAGAAGCTCCGGATATATATCACGCTCTCCTTGTCTCCGTAGTAATGAACAGGCATAGTATTCTTACCGGAACCTAAATCTGCCAGATAATCATCTTCAATCAATAGAATGGAATAAATATTGGAAAGATCTGCAACCTTTCTCTTGTCCTTTTCGCTTAAACTGTATCCAGTCGGATTATGATGTCTGGGAATCAGATAAAAAGCCCTGATCTCTTCCTCTTTCAGCAGTTTTTCCAGCTTTTTAAAATCATATCCAGTACTGGTACGTTCAATTCCAATCATCTGAATTCCCATCATCTGTGCCTGTTTTATTACCAGGCTGTAAGTCGGTATTTCTACCAGAAGTTTCCCTTTCCGCTCCTGAAAGATACACTGAAGGGCAAGGCCAATCGCCTGTTGGGCTCCGTTTGTCACCAGAATCTGGTCCGGACTGGTATAAATTCCACCAGTCATCAGATAGCTTTTAAGAACGTTTCTTAAGCTCATAAGCCCCTTTGGTTCTTCGTAATCATAAGCACTGGTTTTATACAGCTCCGTGGATTTATTCATGACATGAGTAAACTCCCGGTAAGGCAAGAGCCTTTTATCCGGTCTTACTGCTGTAAAGTCCACGACTGTTTTCTCCTGTTCAGATTCCAGGTCAAAGTCTGCAAGATAAAACCCTCCTCTTTGAATCGAATAAACCTTATGTTCCTCCTCAATCTCCCTGTAAGCTCGGTTTACTGTGATCTTATTCATTTCCAGCTTGGCTGCTGTTTCTCTGCAGCTTGGAAGCCTGCTGCCATTTTTTAATTTTCCTTCTTCAACCAGGTGTGAAATATATTTTTTTACTTCTTCCGATTTCTTCATCTGCTCAACCTTCCGCTGTAATAGTACAGTTATATTTTGCTGACATTGTACTGTTTTCGTCTCTATTATATACTATCTCCATATCAAACATCCACCTGAAAGGAGATTTCATAATGAAAAACAAATGTGATAAAAGGCTTCGCCTGTTTGCACGGCCCAAAACAACACTGACGCTTTCCCCTTCGGAACATGACATGCTGGTTACAGAAGAATATGGGGACCTTGTGGATCTGGAATCCGGCTGCTGGTCAGCCGTTTTGGGACACTCTAAATATACCCTGCAAGAGGCCATCCGGGATTTAAAATATCCGGTACATACCCATCAGTTTTTTGACTGCCCCCACTTTGACAAACTGGTCCAGCGCCTCACAGACTCTGCCAAACTTCCAGTTCCCTACTGTGCAGCCTTTTTGTCTTCCGGTACGGAAGCCGTATCACTGTGTGTCATGCTTACTGAGCTCTTAACCAGCAGGCACAAGTGCCTGAGCCTTACCATTTCCTATCTTGGTGCCGCATGCGGACTACGAATGCCCAGAGACCCGGAGAAATGGACGGATATTAATCCTGCTGACTGTTTTCACTGTCCTATGGAGAAACACTGTGATCACTGTACAAAGTTTCAGTCCATTGATTTCTCTTCTTATGCCTCATTCGTGCTGGAACCGGGAAACTCTGGGGGACTTCTTTTATTTCCTCCTAATAAACTGATAAAGTTTATTGCCACCCGTATAAAAGCAGCCGGGGGAATGCTTATTATGAATGAGGTCACTACCGGTATTGGTAGAACTGGAAAATTTTTTGGCTATCAGCATTATGAAGAATTTTGTCAACCGGATCTCTGTCCGGATTTTATCGCTATGGGAAAAAATCTGGGAAATGGATATCCCATCAGCGGAGTACTCGTGGCATCCCGCTATCAGTCTCAACTCGAAAAATCCGGTTTCCGATATGTACAGTCACACAGCGATGATCCCCTGGGCACAATAGTCGCTTTAAAGACATTGACTGCCATTGCCCAGCAGAACTTAGTCGCACAAGCGGAAAGAAAAGGGGAACTGTTACGAATGCAGTTAAATGATTCACCATTTATTAAGGAATTCCGGGGAAAGGGACTGATGAACGGAATTATTTTACAGCCCAACATCCATGCTGAAAATGTCTATGAGGAACTCCTGAAAGAAGGGTTCTTTACCGGATTTTCAGAAAATTACAATCTCATACGGATCTATGCTCCGCTTTCGACTACGGAAGATACCCTGATTACATTCTGTCATATATTTTTAAGGATTTTAAAAGAGCAGGGGAAAAGCTCATAAATCGCTCTTCTCCTGCCCCATATCATTACTTGATTCAATGCTCTTTGTTTTGTCTTATCACCCTCCATATTTTCTCCGGAGTTGCCGGTATGCTTAACTCTTCCGGATAGGTTCCCAGCGAGCTAAGAGCATGTGTGATTGCAAAAAATACGGCTTCACCATAGATAAAGGGCGGTTCTCCAATCGCCTTAGAACGCTTGATCCCCAGTTCATTCATACAGCCTTCCATGAGTTCAATATGAAATTCCTCGGGAATATCACCAATCGTGGGTATCTTGTAGGTAGCCGGTGAACCACTGAGCAGCCTTCCTTTCTCCTGATACACCAATTCTTCCGTTGTCACCCAGCCCACACCCTGGATAAACGCTCCCTGGATCTGCCCGATATCCACCATGGGGTTAATGCTGCTTGCGCAGTCGTGAAGGATATGGGCTGAGTCAAGAGTGGTACGGCCAGTAAGTAAATCTACTGTCACCTCTGCAACTGCAGCGCCGAACACATAATATAAAAACGGATGCCCTTCCCCTTTATCTCTGTCAAAATGGATGCCTGGAGTTGCGTAATAACCATGATCGCATAAATCAATTCTTTCAAAATACGCCTTTTGGACCAGCTCTTTAAAAGTAATCAGAGGATTCTCATATTCTGTCTCTCCCTCACGCACCGGATAAACAAATCCATTTTCAAATACCGCATCATCTCCCGGATAAAGTTTTAACACCAGTTCCTTCAGCCTTCCCAGTATCTTAAGTGAAGCATTTTCCACCGCATGACCGTTTAAATCGCATCCGGAAGACGCCGCTGTCGCAGAGGTATTCGCAACCCGTTTGGTATTATTGCTTTCTATTCTGATTGAAGAAATGGGAACTCCCAGAGTGGTCGCCGCAATCTGAGCAATCTTCGTATTTACCTCCTGCCCCATCTCGATGGCTCCATGGGTTACGGAAACGGATCCATCAGTATATATGTGAATCAGGGCACTGCCCTGGTTTAAATGAGCAGCGGTAAAGGAAATGCCGAATTTTACCGGAGTGATTCCTATTCCCTTTTTCTTATACCGGTTGTTTTGATTAAACACAGCAATTTCTTTTCTTCGTTCATCCCACCTGCTGTCTGATCTTAACTTCTTAAATATTCTTCCGATATCTTCCCCATGTTGGATTTCCTGACCGTATGGAGCAATATCTCCTTTCCGGTACATGTTCTTCATTCTGACATCATAAGGATCCAGTCCCAAAGTATATGCGATTCTCTCAATCACGCTTTCAATTGCGAAAATTCCCTGCGGACCGCCAAAGCCACGAAATGCAGTAGCAGGGTGTAAATTTGTTTTGCAGGGTCTTCCAATGATTCTGATGTTTTCAATGTTATAGCTGTTTTCCGCATGGAGCATCGCTCGTTCTAAAACAGAGGTGCTCACATCTGCAACAGCCCCGCAGTTGGAATTAAGCTCTACACAATAAGCAAGAATCTTTCCTTCTTTATCAAATCCCACCCGGTAATCGCTTTCAAATGCATGGCGCTTTCCGGTGGAAAGCATATCTTCGTCTCTGGTCAGACGGATCAGGGCAGGACGGCCGGTCTGATATGCGGCAAGTGCGGCAAGGCAGGCCCAGGAAGTGGCCTGAGATTCTTTCCCGCCAAATGCTCCACCCAGTCTTTTAATATCCACCGTAACCATATTCTGAGGCATGCCAAGGACACCTGAGACCATCTTCTGAATCTCGTTTGGATTCTGAGAGGATGAATACAGGGTGATACCGCCGTTATCTTCCGGTACGGCCAGGGCACTCTGGGTTTCCAGATAAAAATGCTCCTGTCCTTCATTTCTGATCACACCCTCCAGATAACAGGGACAGTCGGAAAAAACAACTTCCACGTCTCCCCGTTCAATTTTTCGCACCGGACCAACATACTGTTCTTTTCGGATTGCTTCTCTTACTGTCAGTACAGGAGTTTCTTCCTCTATCTCCAGAAGAATCTGTTTCATTGCTGCCTCTGCTTCCTGTCTGCTGTCAGCAGCAATGACAGCCACAGGCTCTCCCACAAACTGCACATGACCATGGGCAAGACAGACCTCATCCTTAATAATACCACCGATCTGGTTCTCTCCCGGTATATCCTCTGCTGTCAGAACAGCAGCCACCCCCGGCATCTCAAGAGCTTTTTGTGTATCCAGCTTTTTAATACGCCCGCAGGCAACAGGGCTGACCATGACTGTTACATATAACAGGTTTCCGGGTTTTGGTATATCATCAATAAACTGGGAACGTCCCATCACGTGATCACGTCCGTTTATATGCAGGGGAGAGGTTCCTGCCTGCCCCCACTGAATACTTTTCTTTATCTGTTCACTTTTCATGGCCATCTGCCTCCTGACTGCTTTCATAAGCCAGATAATGTTTCATTAAAAGATTCTCCATTACAGCTTTCCGATAGTCTGCACTGCCTCTCACATCGCCAATGGGGGAGGCTTCCCCTCCAATGATTTCATAAGCACTGATAAATGTCTCTTCTGTCATGCTCTTTCCCTCCAGATAACGTGTGGTTTCCGGCATGAAAAGTGTGGTTGGGCCAACACCTCCGCAGGCAATGGATGCCTTTACAATCATACCTTCTGAAATCTTTAAGGCTATGGCAGAATTCACTGCAGATATATCCACTTCTTTTCTTTTGCTAACTTTCTCAAAGTGGATATAATCGTACTCTCCCAGAGGAATGGTAACAGAAGCAACCCACTCACCGGATTTGTTTTCCGTCTGTTTATAACCATGATAAAACTTCCTGACAGGTACGCTTCTCGTTCCTTCACAGCCTCTTAACGTAACAACTGCATTTACTGCCATTAAAAGAGGTACTGTATCCGCTACCGGAGATGCATTAACAAGATTGCCTGCCAGCGTAGCAGAGGATCTTATCTGCTCCGAACACATATTTAAAACTGCATCGGAAAACTGGGGAAATAATGGTTTTACGGTATCTATAATGGCGGATAAAGTAACTCCTCCTCCAATCGTCAGATGGTGACCTTCTTCGTATGATATTTTCTGTAATGATGAAATCCTGCTGATATCCACAAGAAGCCTGTAATGCTGGTCTCTTTTTTTGATTCCCACTACTACATCACTTCCGCCATTTAAGAAGCGCAGATTCTGACCGGAGACAAGCTCCCTGTGATCTCTCAAAAAGGCTTCTAAGTTTTCCTCTGAAACAGGGGAATAATAAGCGTTTTTCCCATCATCAATAAAAATATCCTCATGGACGAACGCCAGCTGCTTTTCTTCTGTCTGATCCAGATAATAAGGGCGGATATTTTCATTGGAAATGGTGATATCTTTTAAGTATTCCGGTACTTTCCGAATTGCTGCATAACCTGTACACCTGCAGAGATTCCCCTCTAAATATCTGCGGAATTCTTCTCTGTCAGGGTTCGGTCTCTCCAGATAAAGTGCCAGTATGGACAGAATTACACCCGGTGTGCAGAATCCGCACTGAGTCGCATGTGCGTTTAAAACAGCTTCCTGTATGGGGTGAAGCGTTTCCTTTTGTGCAAGTCCTTCTATGGTAATGAGATGCTTTCCCTCCAGCTTAGCTGCCAGGTACAGACATCCTGCCGCTGACTTATAGTGTACCTTTCCCTCTCTTACCTCCCCAATCACTACCGTACATGCTCCGCAGTCCCCTTCGCCGCAGCCCTCTTTGATTCCGTTTAGCTGGAAGCGGCTGCGAAGAAGCTCCAGAACTGTTGTTTCCCCATTGACTGAAATCTCTTTCAATTGTCCATTCAGAAAGAAGCGAATCGTTTTCTTCATACCTTCCTTACTCCTTTTCATTCCTGTTTTCCCGATGGTCTGCATACATCCCCTGGGGCTTTTGGATAAAAAAATCCCCAGGCACACGAAACACATCAGAACAACAACTTCTTTTGAAGCGGCAGTTCAGTCTGTGCTCATGTAGCCTGGGGCAATTTAAGGTCGCCTGGTCGAGACGCTCAAACCATATTAATGAGCTTATACAAGAAGCAGTCCATATTCTAATACTTCTTTGTATCTTTACAATAAATTATACCGGATTATGACAGATAGTCAATAAAAATTATCTGATTTCTAATATTTTCCTAACTTCATATGACCGGCAAGCTCTGTCTTGGATCTCTGCTTAATGGTCCATGCTTCATCCTTTGCCTGTGTAAATGCAGATACACATTTAGGATCCAGATTATCCTCGATTCCTTCCTTGCATAACTCGATCATCTTCTCTGCCAGTGTAATCACTTCCATGTGAATGGCATTGGTACGGTCAGAACGATATATCTTTTCAGCATCTTCTTCGCTGAGTTCTTCAAACTTCTCTGCTCCTACTCTACATTTCGGGCAAACTTCCGGGGGTGTCTCCCCTTCATATACATATCCGCATACAGTACATTTAAATAATTTCATATCCTATACCTCCTACTAATTGAAATTTTTTAATCAATACTTGAAGATTACTAATAGTATCACCCATATAAAATCATTTGTCAACCGCTGCAAAAAAAATTTACCACTTTTTAACAATTATAAAACCTCAAGCATCTCCGTTTTAGAATCTGGTGCAAATGCCCGAATTCGCTCTTCCAGCTTCATCAGAGCTTTCCTGACTTCATGAGTGCCGATTCCGGGCGGTGCATAGATTGTAAACAGGACATTCCTTGTATCTGGTGTTATCCTGGTATCATAGTCCGGCCCTTTCAGAATACTGGAAATTACTCTGGTTATCTGCCGTATATCTCACTCCGTCTCACCAGTTTCCCTTAGGGGGTATTCTGCCTGCTGTGCGCCGTGCATCTTTTATTCGTCTGGCAGCAGAAAAAGATTATTATATTATTGAGGATGATTATGACAGCGAATACCGCTATTGCGGCTCACCGGTAACCCCTCTTTATTCTATGGACCCTTCCAGAGTAATTTATGTGGGAACCTTTAGCAAAACTTTGTTTCCAGCTCTGAGAATCGGATTTGCCGTGCTTCCGAAAGAGCTTCAGAAAAAATGGAGGCATTACCGTAACTACCTTGATGTACAAAATCCCATTTTGGAGCAGGCTGCTCTGGCTGAATTTTTAAGAAGCAGGAAAATGGATAACCATATCAGACATATGCGAAGAGTATATGCAAAGAAGCGCGAAACCCTTCTGCAATCCGCGAAGGAGACATTTGGAAGTCAGATTCGTGCCTGGGGCGACGAATCCGGACTTCATGTGGCTCTTGAATTTCCAGAAATGAAATTTGGAAATGAATTCGTATCTGACTGCAGAAGTAATGGGATTCAAATACAGACTGTGTCCCAGTACTGCAGCGATGAAAACAGCCATGCAGATAAACTTTTATTGGGCTACGGACATCTGAACGAAAAAGAGATTCATGAGGGTATCGCAGCGTTGAAATCATTATTGAACATAAAAACATAAAAACCAGCCAGGAGTTAAGAAATGAAACACATCTTACTCCTGGCTGGTTTTAACTTTATATTTGTTACCTTTGAAAGCTCCAGCATGTTGGAAGCCACCTCATACCGAGATTTTCTGTAGGCTTCCATGGTCGGTAATGCGTAAAAAGAGAATAGCTTTCTTTATATTACATTTTTTAATCTATAAGCGTACAGACAATATTTGATAAAAAATACTATTAAAAAAGGTTTATAGCCTTATTATGCGATTAAATAGCCAGAATTGCAATTGACTACTCACATAAGAAGTGAGAATATATATATAGTAATTAAATCCCTATAATAATTACTAAAAGATATCTTCTTTAGGGAGAAGAATCTTTGCTATAACTAACAATTTCAAAATAAAAAGAAAGGAAAAGTATGGTTATATAGAAACCATGCAAATAACATCTATGAGAAAATTGATAGCTTCAATTCTAACTATTGCAATTTGTCTTACATCTTTTAACTCAACAATAGCTTTTGCAGCAACTAATGAAACAAATCAAGAGATGAACCAAAGTCTTCTATCCTTAAAGAAAAGTAACTTTAATTATCTTGAAGGTAAACCTGGGGATACACATTTAGTTTATACGTATGAGAGTAATAATGATAAATACAAAGTTATTGAAAATGCAAGTGATAATTTTGAAAAAGTAAATACTACGATCTATGTTGAAAATACTGAAGGAGTATTTGTCAAATATGCGACTCAAACTCTCACAATTAATAATTTTACATCTACGCTTAGTACAAATGAGAATGGATATGTTACAACAGAAAAACAGGATTTATCATCAGTAAAAAAATCAGAGTTACTAAATAACAATTTTATATCATCAGCCCTTGCATCCGGTTCATATCAAGGTTATAAAGTTTCAAACTGGAAACAAATAAGTACGACAAATTCCTCAACTAGAATAACCAATTATTCAGCCACTGCTGTCTTTGCAATAATTGCATATATAGCAGCTGATGGTGCAACAGAAGGTCTTTCAGGTGCGGTTGTTGCTGCAATTAGTGCAGTAGCTGGAAAAATAATAGATGAGGCAATTCCAATTGTATATTACAGGCAAATCTACTCTGAAAAAAAATTGATTAATCCTCCGTTAGCGTTAAGAAACTTTGTCGTCGGATCAAAATGGCTCACTTATTTTTATAGTGATAAGTCGCATTCCCAATTTATCAGAAGCGTAACTGATATTGTTTATGCAAACGGCTATGAAGAATAAAATTATTACGTTCATAAAATTATTTTTACTTTATTTTTTTATATGCACCATTACATTAATCATATATGATGCGATAATACATCATACATTTATTACTAATTATGATTTCATAAATGATCTCCGAATAAGCATACCTATAAGTTTGGTATGTAGTATTGCTCAGTTAAGAAAATAATCATTTTTAACATTAATCATAATTCTGTCAGTGTCTTACTATAGGCTCTTTTGTATACATTTTATATTTTTTTCTCAAGATGTGGCTGCTGAAAAGTAAGTACAAATAGAGCGCTGAAGAGTAGCTGTTAAAAGTATTTAAATTGAAAAATATAGTTAACCAGACTCAGATCAATTGAATTTAACAAAATTAGACTGGAGAAAAGACAACCACTGTCTTTTTCTCCGGTCTAATTTTGTTGAGCTTTCTCAATCCAATATCAGTTTCACTCCAAAACCTTTCTGGATGTAAGTTAGAAATTTTAGATCCTTTTCTTTAATCTGCCCAATCACATTAAGCCGCTCATCCATAGGTAAATCCACACGGGCAATTTCAAGCTCACCCATATACCGTGCATATTTCCTATTTGAAATACAAATACTTCCTGCCTTTCTGAAACGCATCTCATTTTCCACAGGTTCAATATCCATCTGATATAATCTGGATTCCTGGGAGCGGAATATAAATTCACTGGAATCCGGCCTGTCATGATGGATCTGGTCTCTGACAAATTCATACTCCGGGAGTAAGTCAGCTTCCAGTTCCACATATCCCCGGCTGATGCAATTTACCGCTTCCCAGTCCTGTTCTTTAATGTCCACATCGCCGATCAGAACCACATCACAGTCACCGCCCATGAAAAGCTCCAGCATGTTGTAAGCCACCTCATCCCGGCTGTTCCTGTGCGCCTCTATGGTAGGCAGCCCTTCGAAGAGCGGCCCCCTGAGTATTAAGTTACCAGGCACAAATGCCATGGTTGTAAATCCCAGATACTTTAATCTGCTGTTGATCTCTTTCACCTGATTTAAGGACAATGCGGTAAACTGCTTGGGATAAAAGTTATGACATGCTGCAAATCTGGTAAAATCTGCTCCATACCGTTTCCATTCTAAAAGCTCCTCTTCCATAATGGTGGAGGCATTAAATACCACATGAAAACTTTTGGAGATTTCCACCACTTCCCTGGGGGAAAAACCATAATCCAGTCTGACATGGGTAATCCCCAGAGATTTTAACTCCTCCATATTTGCAACACCAAGCTTTTCATATGTTTCAGGTCCCACATCCGCAATCAGGTTCAGTTTTGCTTCCCTGCAGCAGTTTAAAAGCTGCCTGATTCCCTGCCTGTAGTCCACTCCTGTCTCTTCTGGAATGTGGAGGGAAGTAAATGCATAGGCGGCCCCGTTTTTTACCGCTTTTTTAATCAGTTTCTCATTTTTCTCCATCTCATTGGAGAAATAGATGGAAATTCCAGTTTTCATTCCTCTTCTCCGTAAATTTCATTAATTCTGTTTTCATCTACTCCAAAAAAGTAAGTAACCAGGAAGCCCCCTGCATAGGCAGCAAGCATAGCGATGATAAAGGCCAGCTGCTGCCCCGGCTTTACAATCAGAAGACCAAACAGGCCGGATACTCCCTGGGAAACAGTTCCCAGATGAAGAAGTGCTGCCAGCGCTCCTCCAAATCCACTGCCGATGCAGGCAGTCAGGAAGGATCTGCCAAGAGGCAGGGTAACTGCGTACATCATTGGTTCTCCGATTCCCAGAATTCCTACTGGAATGGAATCTCTTATGTATCTTTTTAATTTTTTGTTCTTTGTTTTTACATAAAGAGCAATTCCAGCTCCTACCTGGCCTCCGCCTGCCATCATTAAGATGGGAAGCAGGTAATTGATGCCGCCTGTGGCACCTGCCGGGTCATTTAACATGGCATGGATAGGCGTAAGAGCCTGGTGAAGTCCCACTGCTACCAGCGGAAGGAAACCTGCAGACAGGATATAGCCGCCCACTACTCCCATTTTTTCATATGCAAAGCTTAATACTGCAAAAATCACCTTAGTAAGACCAGCTCCCAGAGGCTGTATCACTAACAGCGCAACAATTCCGCCAATGATCAGCACCAGAAGCGGGCTGATAAAGGTATCGATCAGATCCGGCATGTGCTTTCTGATCCGTTTCTCCAGCACTGCAAAAAACATACCTGCAATTAAAGCTGCTAAAAGACCGCCGGAAGCAGGGTTAAATGGTGCATTGGTAATTGGAAGCAGGATCTGCTTCTCCTGAATCACTGCAAGAAGCGGCATTCCCGCATTGGATATGGACATAGCTCCTGCAATGGCTCCCAGTGCTCCGGAGCCGCCGAATTCCCTTGCCGCATTGTAGCCTACCAGAATAGGGAGGTATGCAAACAGTGCCCAGCCCATGGTCCTTATGCAGGCAAACCACCACACTCCTGCCAGTGCTCCGTGAGTGGAAACATTGATGACGTTGCAGATACCATTAATTAAACCAGCCGCTATAATTCCCGGCAGAAGCGCCACGAAAATATTGGCGATTTTCTTTAAGAATCTCTGGACAGGCTTATCATATTTCGCCTTCTGTAACTCCTTGTTTTCTCTTGTAACGGTCTGAATATCCTCTCCGGAACCACCGTCATCTGCCTGACCTTTTGGCAGCCCCGTAAGCTTATAAAATTCTTCCAGTACCTTATTCACCTTCCCCGGTCCAAATACGATCTGAAGGGTATTGCTTTCCACCACCCCCAGGACTCCCTCAACCTTCTTTAACTGCTCTAAGTCCACTTTTGATAAATCCTTCACTCCAATCCGAAGCCTGGTCATACAGGCAGCATTGGATGTGATGTTGTCTTTTCCCCCCAACAACAATAACAGTTCTTCACTGACTTGTTTGTAATCCATAGTTCTCCTCCTTTTATAATTGTTCTCTATTTCAAAGCCTGACGGACATTCCCGCCTGCTATTAATAACTTTTCTCTTGCCTCCTGCGCATCACAATCGGACAAAATCATGATTACAGCGGTTTTTACATGACCATCTGCCTGTTCCAGTACCGTCCTTGCTTCCTTCCTGTCACAGCCCGTGGCAGTCATTAAAATATTTTGTGACCTTACCACAAGCTTTTCATTGCTCTGTCTGACATCCACCATTAAATTCTGATAAACCTTTCCAATTCTGATCATGCTGCCGGTAGATATCATATTTAAGATCATTTTCTGTGCAGTCCCTGCTTTCAGTCTGGTAGATCCGGTAAGAACCTCCGGTCCTGTGACTGGTTCAATGGCAAGATCTGCTTCCTTTCCAATGGCGGAATCCCTGTTGCAGGAAATGGCAACGGTTTTGCAGCCGGCCAAGCGTGCATACCGGAGTCCATAAATCACGTAAGGGGTTCTGCCGGAGGCAGCCAGACCGATCACAATATCCTCTTTTGTCAGACCTATGGACTTTAATTCCTCCCCGCAGAGAGTCTCGCTGTCTTCCGCCCCTTCCACAGCCTGCACAAATGCATTTTCCCCTCCTGCTATCAGCCCCACAACCATCTGGGCCGGTACGCCGAAGGTGGGCGGACATTCTACCGCATCAAGGACTCCAAGCCGCCCCGAAGTTCCTGCTCCCACGTAGATAATTCTGCCGCCTGTTTTCAGGCTTTCACCTGCCCACTCGATTGCCTGGGCGATCTGGGGAAGAACCTCCTCAATTGCCTGAATCACCGTTTCATCCTCCCGGTTCATAATACGGGCTATTTCAATTGGAGTCATCTCATCCAGATTCATGGTAAGGGGATTCCTGGACTCCGTTGTCAGCTTTGATAAATCAATCATTGTTACGTTCCTCCGTACTTTTGTATGTGGGTTCTGCCAAACTGATTCATGCAGAACTCGTAATTCCGATTTACATAAGCGGTAAACAGCACATCTACCACATTTAACTGTGAGATCCTGGAAGACATGGCGCCGCTTCGGTGAATAAGCTCCGTTGCAGCCACAGGCAGGACAAAGTCCGCCTCCGCAGCAAGCTTTGACTCAACTGCTCTTGTGATTGCAATCACCTTTGCACCGTTTGCCCTGGCTTCTCTGGCACACTGAAGCATCTCTTCTGTCAGACCGGAATAGCTGATAACGATCGCCAAATCACCGGCCCGCAGGTTCCTTGCAGTCAGGAACTGGGCATGCCAGTCATCACATAAGCTACAGATTACATCTGCCCGAAGAAGTTTCAGATACAGATCCCTTGCCACAAGAAGGGAGGTTCCAAGGCCATATAAGGAAACCGTTCTGCTGGTTTCCAAAAGCTTTACACACTCTGAAATCGTCTTTGGTTCCAGAAGTTTTCTGGTGGTCTCCAGTGATTCAATATTTTTCTTCGTCACCTTATAGATAATATCCTCCACAGTGTCTTTCTGGGTAATCTTTTGAAATGCAATATCGCGGCTCTCCCGAAACAAAGCCACTTCATAGGCAAGCGTGCTCTGGAAATCTTTATAGCCGCTGCACCCCAGCTTTTTGCACAGTCTGACAATCGTGGCAGGAGAGGTATACGTTTCCTTTGCAATCTCCTTAATGGTTTTTCTTAACACTGATTCCGGATTTCTCTGAAGCCTTTTTATCAGCTGTTTTTCAGCATCTCCTGCATTTTTAACATAATCATCAATTCTAACAAGCAGACCTTTCATTGTGCCTTCCTCTCTATAAGAGCCGGAATGAATTCACCGAACTTCACAGTTGTGTTGAAATCATTCTAGCGGGTTTGTATTGTAGTTTCAATATGCAGCAAAAACTATGAAACTTATTTTCATTATATGATGGTTTCACGGGGATTACCAGAAAGAAATTTTCTAAGGACAGGCAAAAAAATCCCGGTTCCGTCTGGGATAACCCAATCAATGGAACCGGGAGCTTTCGGTGTTTATTTTCTTTTTGTACCGACGTAGGAACCCATTCCGCCAGCCACATTTACAATATCAAAGCCTTTTTTCTGAAGAACGCCGCAGCTTCTTTTGCTTCTTGCACCGGACTGGCACATAATATAATAGGTTTTGTCCTTCATTAAATATTTTTCCGGGTTGTTTAGCAAATTTCCCATGGGGATATTTTTTGCCGTTCTTATGGTTCCGCTTTTGTATTCATAAGGCTCCCGGATATCAATTAATTCAATGTTTCCAATGAGCGGATCTAAATCATTGACATGAATCACTTTTCCTGTATTTCTTTTTAAAAATTCAAACATAGTTATCTCCTCTTATGTTGTTCTTCATATTTAACAATATAATTATTATAGATCTTGTTTTATTATTATCCGTGACTTACTCACATATACGCCTCAAAACAGCAATAAAATACCCGGACATCACCTGCCCGGGCTCTTATTTATCTATTTACTTATTTACACATACGTTCGATCTGTTCCTTTGTAATACCGCCGTCAATCTTCTCCTGTATCTTACAGTCCTTAATCCAGACTGTACAGGGTCCGCTTTGAACTCCAAGACGTTTTGCAAGACCGTCTGATTTATAAGTATCGATGCAGGATACCCGAATGCTCTGGTTGCACTGCTCAAAGTCCTTAAATACAGTTAAAAGCTCCCTGGAATGTGCATCAACCGCATTATAGATATAGACCAGAGAAGGCTTTCCTTCGTTCATGATCTGCTGCTCAAATATCTCACTTTCGGAAAGATATTTTTCTGCACCGTATCCTGCCACGGCTCCGTCTCCCACAGCTGTTGCTACCTGCTTTAGGAACTTATCCCTGACATCACCAACTGCATAAACTCCAGGAATGTTTGTTTCCATCCGGTCATTGGTAATTAAATACCCGCCCCGGTTCATATCTAAAACTCCCTGGAATATTTCGGTATTTGGCAGATAGCCGATGAACAAAAAGCAGCTGTCAACCGGAACCGGAATCAATTCTTCCGATTTTACATTTTTTAAAACTACCGAGTGAAGCCGTTCCTCTCCTTCGAAGCTGTCCACAACCGTATTCCACATAAACTCCATTTTAGGATTCGCAAGAGCCTGTGCTTTTGCAATCTCATTACAATCCATCTTTCCGGTGTCATGCATAACGGAGACAATAACTTTGTCAGCGAATTTTGTTAAAAACATTCCTTCTTCAATGGCTGCGTCACCGCTTCCGATTACCATGACGGTTTTTCCGGTGTTGGCCGCTGCATCACAGGTAGCGCAGAAGGAGATTCCTTTATCATAAAGATACCGTTCCTCATTCTTTGCACCAGTCAGACGAGGCTTTCCGCCGCTTCCGATAATAACTGCCTTTGCTTCAAATATATTGCGGAAGGTTTCAACCTTTTTCACATCACCTTCAAGAGATACGCTTCTTACATCGGTTAATTTAAACTCAACTCCAAACTTTTTGGCCTGTTTATGAAATAAATCCATCAGTCCAAGGCCAGTGGCTCCTTCCGGAAAACCAGGATAGTTTTCAATCTCATTGGTATAGGTCGCAAGTCCTCCTACCAAAGTCTTTTCAATAATCAGCGTCTTTAATTTTGCTCTCCCGCAATAGATTCCTGCAGTTAAGCCGGCAGCGCCGCCGCCGATAATGACTACATCATACTGTAATGTTTTCTTTTCCATGGTAATATGCTCCAGTCATTACATAAAATAGTTTGCCAGTAATTTACTTCCTATAAATGCTCCCACCAGAAGGAACGCTCCGAATATCCAGCCGGATAAGGAAAAGGAAGCAATTGCAGTGAATAAAGCTCCGATATTACAGCCGTTTGCAAGCCTTGCTCCGTAGCCCATAAACAGACCTCCCAGAACTGCTGCAACCACCTGACGCAGGGTTTTAATCTTCTTAATTTTAAACTGTGATGCAAATAAGGTCGCAGCCAAAGCCCCAATGATAATGCCCAGATTGCGGATGGAACCGCCGTCTGCCAGAAAACTGGTATGAAGCTCTTTTTGCATCTTTTCTGATGCAAAGTATGCCCAGCTTCCTGCATCTCCGCCTAGTGCGTTATAAATCCAGGTTCCCCAGACAGCAAATGTACTTGTTACTCCCCAGCCTTTTGAAAATACTGTGAAGTGCGCAATCTGAAATACAGAAAGTAAAACAGCTCCCGCCACATAGGTCAAAGGTTCCTTTAACAGTTTTTTGTAAATCGGATGATCACCCAGTTTAATAAAAAACTCTTTCAATTGATTCACCTACTTTCACAGCGGTATTTACTTCGCTTTCTCAATAACGATTTCCCATTCTCCATCATCTACTTCTTCGATTTCTACATTGTGTCCCTGTTTTCTTGCCCACTCAGGAACATTCTTCATTGCACAGCTGTGGTCTATGGAAACCACCAGAACATCACCTACAGACATCTCATTGATCTTTTTTTCTGTTTTCATTAACGGTACAGGACAAGCCTCGCCTAAGCAATCCAAAGTAAATTCAGCCATTTTTTTAATCTCCTTTAATTTATAATTTTATTCAATACTTCCCATTTTCTTTTTCTGCCATTTAACAGCAGCTATGTAGAGCAGAACGATGATCAGCCCCTGAACGATAATTGCTCCAAACCAGCCAAACACATCTGGTAAAAAAATCTTTGGAGCATGGGCATTTAATTTTCCCCAGAATCCCATATCATGAGCGCCCCAAGCAGAACCCACAATAAAGAATACTAAAGACAGAATCTGCATGAGGAAGCCTTCACCCACACGCATTAATGTTCCGGATGCACAGCCTCCTGCAATTACCATACCAATTCCAAATAAAACGGCGCCGATGATTAACGGCAGGCCGATAGGGGATACCCCAGCCATGTTTAAGTTGGTTTCTCCGCCTCCGATGGCACTGGTATACTTAATCGCAAGAAAGCCTACGCTTGATACCGCAAATGCCACCAGAACCGCTCTTGTCACTGAGGTGCTTCCCGTTATACAGGGATCACGGAACGCTGCCGTAAAACAGAACCTGGATCTCTGCAGGATATAGCCAAACGCGATTCCAAATATCCAGTAAACCGGAAGCTTATTGCTCCCCTGCCCCAAATAGAATCCAAAAGCAATAATAAGTGCTGTAAGAAATAATGCATATGGAATCTGGCTCTTTTTCGGCTTTCTTGCCTTACGCACTCTTTGTGTACCTGTTTCGGTACTTGAATTAGTCTCTGACACTTGAATCCTCCCTTCCACATTGATAATTATATAACAATCTTTACATTTAAATTATAGCATAATAAAAAGAAAGCAGTTAATCAACATTCTGATAGGGCATAAGATATCCTTATACCCTAAGCAATCTTGCCACTAGTCATAATGATTTATATTTGTTATAATGAGCCGGGGAAGGGCTGTATGATGAAAGGGGGATATTATGAATGTTCAAAATCTGAAGATGTTCATAAAGATAATAGAAACGGGCAGTATTTCGAAAGCTGCGGAACTGATGAATATCAGCCAGTCCGCTTTAAGCCAGCAGCTCCGTGTTATGGAGACAGAAATCGGCACCCGGCTTTTTGAACGCAATTATAATGGGGTCATTCCCACCGATACAGGGAAAATCGTATACAACCACGCCATGGAAATTACATCTTCTTATGACCGAATGTTTCTTGATATCTCTAACTCTCAGAATCAGAATAAAACCATACAGATTATAGCCAATCCCTGTGTTTACTCCTACGCCCTGCCCTGTACGCTTTACCATGTAAAGAATAATTATCCCCAATATACCCTTCAGATGGAGGTCATGTCCAGTCAGGCAATTGAGGATAAAATAGCAAAGGGTCAGGCGGATATGGGGATTATTATCGGTAAACCCAAGGATAAGAATCTCTCACACAAAAAGGTATTCACGGACCGGCTCTGTCTGGTGGCAGGAGAAAAGATGGAGGTTCCCGGACAGCTGACTTGTGAGGAACTTTACAATTACCCCCTCTTAATGCTTGTGAAGAACCAGAGAACCAGACAGCTGATGGATAAGTCCTTAGTAAAAAGCGGGATACAGATCCCCAGACTCCGTATCCTTTATACACTGGAATCTACTGAGTCCCTCAAACTGTCGGCCATTAATGGCTTTGGGCTGGCTTTTCTTCCGTATATGGCAATAAAAAAAGAGCTTTACCATAAACAGCTTCGCATCATTCACTGCCCTGGGCTGGAGTTTGAGAATGATTATTTCTCCATTAAACGCCCCAATGATGTTCCAGCTTCTCCCGAATCGGCAAAGCTCATAAAATACATTGAAAAAATATTAGAGGATACTATCTGCTAGCAGTTATGGTGATCTCCCATACGCCGTTCATCACCTCATCCAATTGGTAATTTAGCTTATTGGCTTTACAAAAGGACTCCAGATTGGTAATGGTGCAGCTATGATCCGTAACCAGCAGATAGTCCTCTCCCTTTTGTATGGAATCCATAACTGCCTGCAGTTTCATTACAGGAACCGGGCAGATCTCGCCCAGACAGTCAATTGTTTTCACTCCCTTTACCCCTCCCTTTTTTTACCCCAAAACGCATGGGGCAGACAGTTCTGCACCGGTTGCATTCTACTGTTTCAAAGCCCCGCTTTGTTTTTCCATAACTATACTGTCTGCATGGTCTCTGCTCCACAAAACCTGGCTTAATAGCTTCCTGAGGGCAGTTCTCTATACACAGCCTGCAGCTGTCCGGACAGATGGAAACAGCTGGTTCATCTGGTTCTATTACCAGGTCAGTAAGAACGCACCCCACCACCAGGCGGTTTCCATAGTCTTTATTCAGAAGCAGCGTATTTTTCCCCAAGGTACCAAGACCTGCCAGATATGCGGCGTGCTTCATGGATATGAGACCGCGCCCTTCCAGCTTCTCTTCATCCCAGTATTCATAGGGAGAATCACAAGGCAGCGGTACTGCGCGGGCTTCAAACGTATCTTCAATCAGCTTTGCAGTCTGTAACGCGATATGGTCTGCCTGCGGACAGGCCAGACTATTGTAATGAGAATATACAAAACGGGAATCAACCTCATATAGCCCGCGAGGTAAAGCGATACCAAATACCACAACGCTTTTACAGTCAGGAAAAATACTGCATGGATGAAAGCCATCTGGTGCCTGATGAAATTCTTCTGCGCCTGCAAAACCGCACACATCCGCGCCTGACTGAAGAACCATGTTACGAATCTTTTCCTTAATATCAAACTACCTCCTCTTATGCGGATTTATGAATTGCCTATCTTATTCTTTGACCCAATAAAGAGTTCCATCGTTTGTACGGTCCATAAATCCGTATTCAATAAGCGCTCTTCGAATGGCGGCATTATCCTCATAAATCCTTTTTAAAATACGATTTAACTCCTTCTCCTCATATTGTTTATCCGGAGTAAAATTCTTTACGATTTCTCTTAAGACAACCAGCTTTTTCTTCTCTCTGGCCGGTATGCTTTTTAAACCGCCTTTGTCATCAAAATAATTTTTTCTGATACTCTCAATTTCTTTATCCGTGATATTATAGCGGTCATCCACCATGGTGGCGGAACTGTGCGCATCATGCAGCACACTTCCTTCCAGACGGCTGATTTCCTTTTGTGACTTTTCAGACAGCAGTTCCATCATGACCAGAAAAACCCTGGCCTGCTTTTCTTTTTCCCTTAATTTGTACTTGTGATTTCGAATGGTTGAATCTGCAACGCCTAATGAAGAAGCCACCTCCTTATCCGACAGCCCCTGTGCAATAAGCTGAAGAACCTTCTGCTGTGCCTGGGTAATTCCAGTATTGGCGCAGCTCATATTCAGAACATAGGTAAGCATGGATTCATGCTTTTCTTTTATATGCTCCTTCATTGATCTTTCTGCGTCATAGAGTAATCCGGCCTTTTCATATATCCGGCCTTCCAGAAAGCTTTCTTTGCAGATAACACAGGTATATGTTTCTCCTTCTTTGATATACCCGTTCTTTAGTTCATCCTTTGACACGTCCCAAAAAATAGTATCATCTCCTTTATACTTTATATTACCAACATAATAACATTATTATTTATTTATGTCTATATATTTATAGTCTTTTTTTACATTTGTTTACCTTTCAAAGATCAAATCTCTATTATGTAAAAAACCACTGCAGAGATTTTCTTTGCAATGGCTTTAAATCTTTAATCTATTTTCTTAACAGCTTTTTATCCGCAATCCCTGGTTTCGTCATATTCATGGGATTCAGCACTATACTTACGTCAGCCGGAGACAGAATTCCTTTTTTAATAATCAGCTCTCTTACCGGTCTGCCAGTGCGAATGGCCTCTTTTGCAATCTCCGCCGAATCTCTGTAACCGATGTGAGGGCATAAAGCGGTAATGACTCCCACACTGTTTTCTACTAATTGACGGCATCTCTCCTCATTTGCAGTAATACCGGTTATACAGTGATCTACAAATGTCTGCACGGCATAGGTTAAGGTATCTATAGATTGAAACAGAGAGTAAAATATAATGGGTTCAAAAGCGTTTAGCTCTAACTGTCCTGCTTCAGCAGCCAAAGTTATAGTCAGGTCGTTCCCAATAATATGAAAAGCCACCTGATTGACCACCTCAGGAATTACCGGATTGACTTTTCCCGGCATAATAGACGATCCATTCTGCCTTGCCGGAAGATTGATTTCACCAAATCCAGTTCTTGGTCCAGATGACATCAGACGTAAGTCACTGGCTATCTTTGACAATGTAACAGCACAAGCCTTAACCGCTCCGGAAACAGCCACAAAGGAATCCAGACTCTGGGTTGCATCAAAAAGATCGGAAGCCTGTATTACATCAATGCCGGATAATTCTTTCAGATTTGGTACAATTCGCTTCATATACTGTTCATCAGCATTTATTCCAGTTCCTATGGCAGTTCCTCCTAAATTTACATATCTTATTTCTTCAATCACCTTTTCTATACGGATCATATCCCTTTTGACAGCAGTTGCATACGCGTGAAATTCCTGCCCCAGACGAATGGGTACCGCATCCTGCAGCTGGGTTCTTCCCATCTTAATCACATGGTCAAATTCCTCTGATTTTTTATGAAATGCCTGATAAAGACGGTCTAACTGCTCTAATGCATTCTTTAAAAGAATATAACTGGTCATTTTGCCTGCTGTGGGAATCACATCATTGGTTGATTGACCGCAGTTCACATGGTCATTAGGATTAACCAGGCTGTAATCCCCTTTTTCTCCTCCAAGGATTTCTATGGCTCTGTTTGCAATTACCTCATTAGCATTCATATTCAGGGAAGTCCCTGCTCCCCCCTGTATGGGATCCACAATAAAATATTCCAGAAGCTTTCCTTTCAGCAATTCATCGCATGCCTGGACAATCGCCATAGCAATTGTTTCATCCAGTAAGCCAGCTTCAAAATTTGTAATTGCAGCTGCTTTTTTAATATATGCCAGATTTTTAATGATCTCCGGATGCATCTTCAACCCTGTAATATTGAAATTTTCTTTTGCTCTTAAGGATTGAATACCGTAATAAGCATCCTTAGAGACTTTCAGTTCTCCAATGCTGTCTTTTTCTAAACGATACATATCCGCTTTATCAATTAACCTGTTTTTCATGGAATCCCCTCACTTTTAATAAAAGTTTTACTATGTAAATCTTGTAATAAGTATATAATCCATTTATACTATAATCAAATATCAATTGATTTATAATTATCATAACTTTACACTTATAAGGAGGGATTATGTTTTCCGGCAGAAAATACGTTTATGAGGTATACAAAGAGAAAAGTTTCACCAGAGCAGCCAGCAATCTCTACATTTCCCAACCCTCTTTGAGTTCCACCATCAAAAGGATTGAAGCTAAAATCGGCATGCCGATATTTGACCGAAGCACCACACCTGTGGGGCTGACTGAATGTGGTATCAAATACATACAGGCTATTGAATCAATCATGTCCATTGAGCAGGACTTTCATAATTATCTGGATGACGCAAGGAATTTACAGACCGGAACCCTGGCCATCGGAGGCAGCAATTTATTTGCTTCTTATGTCATCCCTCCGTTGATATCCAGCCTGCACCACTACTATCCGGGAATTAACGTTAACATTATTGAGGACAATACCAGCAATCTCGAATCCCAGCTATTGTCAGGCTCACTGGATTTTATTGTTGATAATACTACTTTGTGTGAAACCCAGTTTGATTCATTTTTATATAAAGAAGAACATCTAATGATTGCAGTACCTGAAAAATATAAAATTAATAAATACCTTAAGGAATATCAGGTCACTCTGGATCAGATCCGGACAAGTGCCTGTCAGAACCCGGAGGTTTTGGTTGTTCCGCTGGCCAAATTCAAAGACTATCCGTTTATTATGCTGAAACCTAACAATGATACGATGAGAAGGGGAACTCAATTGTGTAAGGCAAATGGTTTTAAGCCTGATATCCTATTTGAACTGGACCAGCAGTCAACCGCATATCACATAGCCTGCTCAGGGATGGGAATTTGTTTTGTCAGTGATACTCTTTTATGTAAATCACCGGCGCTGAAAGACATGGTATATTACAAGCTTGATGAAGAAAAAAGCAAACGCAATATCTGTTTCTTCTGTAAGAAGAACCGGTATATTACGTTTGCCATGTCTGAATTTCTGAAATTGATCTCTTAGCTGGTTAATATTTTTTTATTTCATCATTTCCGCAATCTGATCTGCTTCCAGAACATCATCGATTACCTTTGCATAATGCGCATATGTTACTGTAAGATCTGGCTGCAGAATAAATGCCGCCGGCAGCTGCAGTTCTTCCCCTTCATATCTTCCATGAGCGAAGCCTGCTGCCATTGCTTTCCCCACTTTCACCATGGTTTTCATTCCGGCCAGATCTTTTTTGCTTGCTGCAGGAAGAATCTCAAACTCCCTGTACAGCTCTTCTTTCGGATCACAGACAATCTCAAACGGAAACATATCTTCTTTTCCCATATCTTCCCTCAATAAGTCCGGATCACTCTGAAGAACTACCAGTAATTCCCCGCCGGCTTCCCTGATCTTTTCATAATTCTTAGCGTACTGGGAAAGATCATACTGGCACAGCGTACACCCGTAATAACGGAGAAATATAAGAGCCAGCTTTTTCCCTCCTGCGGCTTCACTCAGCCTTACATTTTTACGAAAAGGTGTATCAAATGTAAAGTCCCGCATCTTGTCATTTACATTAATTTTACCCATATTCTGCACCTCGCTTCTATAATTTATTTCGCATTAAAAACATATTGATCCAGGCGCTTCATTGCCTCCTCAGCTCTGCTGAAAGGAAGGGCAAGATTCAGGCGAATGGAACATGGTCCGTGGAACATGCGTCCGTCCTGCCATGCAACACCTACATCCCAGCCGCTCTTTTCCAGCTCATCTATGGTTTTTCCATTCTCTTTACACCAATCCGTACAGTCCATAAACAGCATATAGGTTCCCTGTGGTTTAGAAAGCTTCACACCTTTAAAATGCTGTGTTATATAGTCATAAGCATAATTGACATTATTTGTGATCACTTCGCACAGCTGATCCACCCACTTTGCACCCTCTGGTTTATATGCACCGATTAAAGCATGCATGCTCAGTACATTCATATCATTGTAATGGGATTTGCTGCTTTGTGCACGGACACGGTCTCTTAAATACGGATCATAAATAATATGATAGGAACCAATCAGCCCTGCAAGGTTGAACGTTTTGCTTGGTGCGTAAAGAGCAACCGTCCGTTTACGTGCATCTTCACTGACAGACTGTACCGGAGTATGCTTATTACCGTCCAATATAAGATCTGACCAGATTTCATCTGAAATAACGATACAGTCGTTATTCTTATAAACCTCCATTGCTTTCTCAATCTCCCATTTTTCCCACACCCTTCCGCATGGATTGTGAGGGTTGCAGAAAATAGCGGTATGGATCTTATGAGCCTTTATTTTTTTATCCATATCTTCATAGTCCATTCGCCATACACCGTCCTCATCCAGCTTTAAGGGACTATGTATGATTTTGCGTCCATTGTTCTCAAGGCTCATGGTAAAGCCGATATAAGTAGGGGAATGAAGGAGTACTGTGTCTCCAGGTGCTGAAAATGCATTCAGTACAGAGATCACGCCTCCCAGTACACCATTTTCATAACCGATGCACTCTTTGGTCAGACCTGTCACCCCGTTACGCTCTTCCTGCCACCTGATAATGGATTTGTAATATTCTTCAGATGGACTGAAATATCCAAATGCCGGATGCTGCACACGCTCTGTAATCGCTTCACAAATGGTGGGAACTGTAGGAAAATTCATATCTGCAACCCACATGGGAATGGTGTCAAAACCTTCTTTCGGAAGATCTGGAGTAAAACCTGGTAAGGTTCCAAGTCCATCCACGGCAATCGCATCTTTCCCTCTGCGGTCCATAATTGTTGTAAAATCGTATTTCATAGCAATATCCTCCTTCTACTAATATGATCTTTATTCTTATGCCTCATCATCTGCAAGCGCCTGAATAATAATCGCCTTTTTATTTTCTTCCAGGAACTCCTTCTTTACTGCTCCTGTATAAATACGAAACAGTGAAAAACCACCGCACACAGCCAGTATCAGAATGGAAGCAATTATATCCTTGCCTTTTAAATCTTTGAATAAATTAAATGCTACAATGCCCGCACAGGCTGCTGAGAGTATACAAATAACATTATACAACGGAACCGGCATACGTAGTGCACATTTTTTCCACTGTTCCGGATATTTTTTTGGCAGTGTAATGCAGGCCATATTCAGATATACGTTCATCAGCATGGACGGAATCATAACAAGAGATATAATGGAATCAAGACTGAATCCCAGCAAAATCGGCAACACACTGAGTAAATAGAATGCCAGCTGAATGACCCAGGGGAAACCATTCCTGGTGGTTTTCTTAAATACAGGGGGCAGCCAGCCATCTTCCGCTATTTTCATCAGCGGATAGCGGAACATAGCGATACCGCCTAACAGACTGGTTGCAATGGCAAATACACCTCCGCCTAAAACAAACATGATATAGATACTATTCGGGAAAATAGCTTTGGCAGTTGCGCCTAAATTGACACCGGCCACCTGATCATAAGGCAGAACACCTGCTGCAACAATACTCATCAGACCGTATATTCCTGCTAAAGCAAGGGTAATCCAGAGAATCGCAAGGGGAACGGTCCTCTTTGGTTTGTTGGTAACTGCAACCATGGATACAGGTGCCATAGTCGTTCCCTGGCAGGCCCAGCCCATAATTGCTATCGCACTGATAAAGCCGCCAAAACCGCCATGGAAAAAGCCGCCGTCTGCATTAGAAAAGTAATCCGGGCGGATCTGCGGCAGACCAAAAAACACAAACAAGGCAATTGCAGCAATCAGCACTAAGGTCATTGCATTTTCTAACAGTGTAATAAAACGGGAACCACGAAGAGTGCTGGCAAAAAAAAGTGTCATAATGAACACGGCAGCCGGTCGTGTATAAGGCCCCACGCCTGGAAATACCGCTGAAATATAGTTTACAATTGCAAGTGCATAGCTTGACATTGCCATGCTGTTAACCAGTGCCATTGTTGCCGAGAAACCTGTCATTAAAGGATTAAACAGCAGTGCTTTCTGACTGTAATCCCCTCCCTCAAATACAAACATCGAACTCATAATTACATTATACATATAGGCTAAAAGCATAAAAAGGCATCCGCCTACACATACCAGTACGATTGATCTGCCAGTATATGCAATTCCATACCCAAGTAAAACAAATATGCCTGTACCGATTGCCCCACCCAAACCAAGACCGAAAATATTCAACATATTGAGCTTTTTCCCGTGCTCTTCCATTATGTTACCCTCCTCAATGGTGTTTTACAATACCGCTACCACTTCAATCTCTACCCGCGCGTCCTTTGGAAGACTTCCCACCTGAAATGCTGCCCTGGCAGGGCTGTCAGCTGGAAAGAATTCTGCATAAATCTCATTCATCTCTGTAAATTCCCCAATATCCTTTAAAAAAACGGTGGTTTTCACCACATTCTCCATGCCGGCTCCGGCAGACTCTAAAACTGCCCGGATATTCTGAAGCGACTGCCGTGTCTGCGCTTTGATATCCTCCCCAGCAAAGGATCCGGTAGACGGATCAATGGGAAGCTGTCCCGATACATAGATGGTTCCTCCCACCTGAACTGCCTGAGAATAAGGTCCAATGGCAGTTGGTGCGCAGTTGGTGCTTAATACTTTTTTCTGCAATAAAATCATCCTCTCTTTTTAATAATTTTTTTATCTTTTTGATTGTAATTTTATCATATCACTTATTTTTCATTTTGACAATATTTTTATCACAATGACAAAATTTTTATATATTTTTTTGTATTATAATTGATACTTAAGAAAAAAATGTTATAATGGGAAAGGAGTATGAGAGGAATGTGAACAAAAATGACAGATAAAGAATTATTAGAGATGTATAAACCCATGGTATCTTTTTTATCCAGCCTGTGCGGTCCGGGCTGTGAGGTTTTGCTGCACGATGTTTCAAAATCAGAGAGCGGCACTGTGATCGCTGTTGCCAACGGGCATCACTCCGGGCGCGGCATCGGCTCGCCCATGACGGATCTGGCCAATCAGATCACCAAGGACCAGATTTATAGAACCCAGGATTATTTAACCAACTATCACGGTGTCAGCAAAAGCAAGAATTTTATATCCAATACCTATTTTATAAAAAATGGGGACAGGCTGATCGGTCTGCTCTGTGTTAACCGCAATACAACCGCCATTCATGATTTAGACCTGGCACTGGATAATTTGAAAAAACATTATAATCTGACGGAAGGGAGAACTGATATACAGGAAGATTTAAGTACTCCTGTAGAAGAAATGCTCTCTACCCTTGTCGCCCAGGCTGTGAAAGAGGCGGGAGTATCACCCCAGCGTATGTCCCGGCAGGAGAAGATACAGATTGTACATAAGCTGAATGATCAGGGAATCCTGACTATGAAAGGGGCGGTTACTGAAATTGCAAGACAGCTGTTCGTTTCTGAACCCACTGTTTACAGGTACTTAAACCACAAATAATCTGTTATACACAAATGAAACTGCCATTATAAGCCAGATTTCCTACGGCATATATGGCAGTTTCATTTATTTTACGAATTAGATACAAATGCCTGAATCATCATTTCAGATATTTCCTTTGGCGATGGCCGGTTTTCAGTCTGTATCCATTCGGCAAGAATATTCCAGAGAGCACCTGCACTGGCGAGAAGAGCGATTTTCTTTTCTAATGCACTGCCGTATAAATTTTGATTTCCACGAACAATATCATGAATGGCAGGTAACATCTCGTTTAATTCTTCCAAAAGATAATAGAACATGTGGTTTCGTTGCAGCATAAGCAAAAAATCAATCCTCTTTTCCCAGAATATAAAAAAGGCCTCAACAATCTGCTCCAGCATATAAAGCTTATCTTTTTGAAAAGAAGCAATATATTCATCACATATCTCTAAAAAATACTGTTGTAATACCTGCTCTTTGGAATTAAACAGCCTGTAAAATGTTCTTCTTGATAAGAGCGCGCGTTCTGCAATTTCTGTTACAGTAATATCTGCGTAGTTTTTTTCGTTCATTAATTCTAATAATGATTTTATCAGCCATTGACGGGATTGCTCGGCAATCGGATTCTTTTTTTTCTCAACCATAGTAATTTCACTCCTCCTGGCACACATTTTGTTGATTGTAGCACTTAATCCAGTTCTATTGACAATGCCATTATTTTGATTATACTATAAAACTGTAAGTGTCACAAGTGTGAAGGAGAAAGGAGATATATATAATGAATACATTAAAAACAATCGTTTGGTTATTCCCAATTATTTTTATGCTTCATGATTTTGAAGAAATAATTTTGGTAGAGGCATGGAAAAAGAAATACAAAAAAGAATTAGTAACAACAAAAATGAAAAAAGTTCCATTTTCTGATTTTCGCAGCGCTGCTTCATTCTCCATCGGAGTTGTAATTGAGTTTTTTATCTTTTCAGCATTACCGCTTTTTGCCTGTATATTTAACTGGTACTTTTTATGGTTTGGCCTGTTTTTTGGTTTTACATTTCACCTGGTTATACATTGTAAAATGTCATTACAGTTTAAACATTATGTACCAGGTGTAGCAACCTCAATCCCATTTCTTCCAATTTGCATTTATCTGCTTTGGATTTCTGCTGAAATGATTTCTTTTTCAACAGTTCAATTAATTTTAAGCTGTATAACAGGTACTATCTTGATGCTCTTAATTGTAGCTTTCCTGCATAAATATATGAACTCATTTGCAGGTTTTATCAAGAAGATGGAACATTAATTTTTTCAAGTCAAAATGAAACTGCCAATTTAAACCGGTCTCCATCCGGTATAATTGGCAGTTTATATATTATATAACTGATATTTTATTTTTCAGATTCATAGGCTTCCTGTAAAGCATGAATAAACGTATCGGGATTCTGAGCACCTGAGACAGCATACCATTGATTGATTAAAAAATACGGTAATGAAACCCGACTTCGGCGGCATCTTTTACAATCCTGTCATTGTTTTCTCTGGCATCTTCATAACTAATATGATATTTATCCGCAATCACCCGGTGAATATCCTTTCCCTTTACAGACTCTGTCGACATACCCAGTTCAAAACTTCTATATATGACTTCTACTTCATCTTTATGTTCAAACTCATTCAGCGCCATTTCAAACTTCTTTTTGCTCATATAACAGAAAGGGCAGATAAAATCGGACCAGATTTCTATTATCATACGTTCAGCTCCTTTACTTTTTCCTGGATATTATAAAAAAATATCTTCCAATGGCAGAGGATATAAATTATATGGTATTGTGGCTCTTTAAAATCCGCCACAAAGTGCTTCGGCTTATTCCAAGCCTGCTTGCGGTCTTTTCTTTATTTTCTTGTTCTTCAGCCAATACATTTAGTATAATCTGATAGTTGATTTCGTCTAACGTCTGGCTTAGATCCAAATCGACCGACGGCATTGAGGGCAAAGCAGGTGTCTCCTGATCAAGAAAGTATTTTACATCATTATAGGTTATATAAGGATTCTTTGTGACTACGGCAAGCTCCTTAAGTACATGCTGCAGCTGATCCAGATTATGAGTCCAGTCAAAAGCAGTGAACAGATCCATTGCCTCTGCCTCTAAACCAATAATCTGTTTTCCAAGTGATACATTTAGTTTGTGGAGATATAACGCAGTTATACTGGGAATATCCTCTCTTCTTTCTCTAAGCGGCAGCAGATTTAAGGTTAAACAGGAGAGCCGCTTTTCTAAGTGGTTTTTCAAAGTTGTAAATTCTGGTGATATCTCACTGGTAACCAAAAGAGAAAAAATCAGGCGATTTCGTTTTATAAGATCCGTGTGGTCAATATAGTTAAATAGCTTTTCAAGCTGTGAATGAGATAGTGTGCAGACATTTTTGAAGTATATAGTGGAATGTACATCTGCAAGAGGGGAATTTTCATTATTAATGATATAGTTCCATTTACGCTCACTGATAAATTTGCAGTCTATGACATAAAAAGGTGATGTACCATATGGACCATTTTCGTAAATAAGGGATGCCACTTTATCTTTGCCGGTACCGTCTTCCCCAGTAATTAATACAGGCAGGCAGCTTTTGCTGTATTCCTCTATAATGTGGGCCGTGTTCCCAATTTTATTGGAACTCCCATAAAAATTTGAAGAATATCTGTTATCCGAATCTGGTTTATTATAAATTGTAATTCCGATATCATCCTCTGTAAAAAGTGCAGGCTTTTGATCTATGATAATAGCGGTATATTTTTGTTCATCAATATAGAGATGGCGGCATGTGAACGTATATACTTTATCACGTATCTGTCTGGCAACACTTTGGTTTGGAACCTTTAGGAATGCTTTTAGGTATGTTTGAACCACATTCATCAGCGATACATTCATTCCGTCAATAGAAAAACTTGAAAACCATAGAGAACCTGCAGGATCATAAATCAGAAACTCTCTGTCCTCATCTGTTAAGAGGCTTTGGAATAAATTCTTTTGCTTGTGTACATGTTTGGAGGAATGGACTAATTTAATCGCTTCATTGATTGCATCGTTAATGCTTTCCGTACCTGAAGTTATCAGAATGGAGTTCATATTTAATACATTTGCGTAATTTGCTCCTGTCATATCACAAAGTACAAGTGATGCTCCATCGTTTCTTGCAGCGCGAAGGGCAGCAAGAGCGCCCTCTTCGCTTGTAAACGTAATAATATTGATATCATATTGAAGCAAATCACAGAGTACCCGTGCATGCTTGGTAATTCCGGAAAATCCGGCAATAACAAGCTTACCGGAGTAACTTTCTGCCAGTTTAATACCACGAAGAATGTCATAGCCTGAAATTGATATATCTACTACCGGTATTTCAACAGAGGACCGGATCAGCTCAGCGGTGCCACCTCTTGAAATAATAACATCGTAGTTTTTGTGCGCTAATTTCTCAACAATTTTCCGCCCGGTATTTAAATCCCCTGTTTGAATCGTCAATTCAATATCATCACGATTTTTATAAATATTTTCAAAAATTTCTGTCATTCCCTGGTATGGAGCAATGACAAGTATCTTAACCTTCTGCATAAACTCTCCTATTGTATTTACCCCACTTTTTATAGTTGTTTTTAATGCTATTATAATATCATATGTCTCAAAAAGCAACAGCTCAAAGATATTATGTATTAATATAAGACGCAAATTGGAAAACAAATGGCTTGAACAGCTATGTTCTGATAGTATAATATAAGTATATTGACAAAATGTTTTATATTGAGACGAAGAATGAATAATAACCAGGAGGACCTGAAATGAGCTATCAAATAAAAATTCCATCTTGTGTATATGGTGATGAAGGAAGTATTGAAAATGTTAAAGCCATAATTAAGAAAGAAGATTCAAAGAAAATAATTATATTTACAGATAAAGAAATTCGCGAACACGGACTCCTTGATATCTTAACAAAACTATTAGATGAAAATAATACGGAGTACAGAGTTTATGACAGCTTAACACCGGAACCTGCTTACCAGGATGCAGACAGAGTGATAAAAGAAGCAGAGGATTACAATGGTGATTTGATTATTGCCATTGGAGGCGGCAGTGTTATGGACGTTGCGAAACTTTGCTCTGTTTTAAAGGGTGCATCATACTCCGTAAAAGATTTATTAGATGATCCGGCTCAGGCAAGAAAACAGCTAAAAACGATTATGATTCCGACTACCTGCGGCACTGGTTCAGAAGCGACTTGTAATGCAATTGTTGCAATTCCAGAAGAGCAATCAAAAAAAGGGATTGTTAATGATAATATGATACCGGATTATGTAATTCTTGATGCAAATTTTATAAAAAAGCTTCCCAAACCAATCGTGGCGGCTACCGGAGTGGATGCGCTGGCTCATGTAGTAGAATGCTATACATCAAAAAAAGCAACACCACTATCTGACACATATGCACTTGCAGGAGCAAAATTGATCTTTCAAAATATCAGAGAAGCGTATGAGAATGCTGATAATCTGGAAGCGAAGAATCGTATGCTCTTAGGCGCTTTTTATGGTGGTGCAGCCATTACCGGAAGTGGCACAACCGCAGTTCATGCCTTATCCTATCCTCTCGGAGGAAAATACCACATTGCTCATGGTGTGTCGAATGCAATATTGTTTGCACATGTTATGGAATTTAATAAAGATGCATGTGAAGACAGACTAGCAAAATTATATGATGCTGTATTCCATGGCCTGCCTGCAAGAACCATGTCTGAAAAGGCACAGTATATCATTGATCAGATTGCCGACATAGTAAAGGTTACCAATATTCCTACAGATTTAAAAGAATTTGGTGTTAAGAAGGAAGATCTGGAAACTTTAGTAGAAGCAGGAAGCAAACAGCAGAGATTGCTGATTAATAACAGGAAGGAATTAAGCCATGACGATATTAGAAATATTTATTTAAAGGTACTTAAATAAGGAGGGTGAGACGATGAAGAAAAGACCGATTATTGGAATAACGATGGGTGATCCTGCCGGAAATGGATCTGAGTTATCAGTGAAGGTTTTGCTGGATAAAAAGGTATATGAAACATGCCGTCCTATTATAATTGGTGATGCCAATTGTATGGAAGCGATCGTAAAGATACTGAAAAAAGAAAATGATATAAAAATTCATACAGTTAAAAATGTGAAAGATGCATTCTTTGAATATGGAACCATCGATGTATACGACATGGGTATGGTGAATATGGAAAAACATATTTATGGAAAAGTGTCTAAGATGTGCGGCGAAGCAGCTTTTCAATATGTTGTTAAAGTAATTGAACTGGCTATAAATGGGGATATTGATGCGACAGTTACAAATGCACTAAATAAAGAAGCAATCAATATGGCCGGACATCATTACTCCGGACATACTGAAATTTATGCAGATTATACTCATACAGATAAGTACACGATGATGCTGGCACATGAAGATTTAAGGGTGGTACATGTATCCACTCACGTCTCCCTTCGCCAGGCCTGTGACAAGGTAAAAAAAGCCAGAGTGTTAGAAGTGATCCGGATAGCAAATGAAGGTTGTAAAGCAATTGGCATCGAAAATCCTAAAATTGGGGTGGCTGGACTAAACCCCCATAGCGGCGAAAATGGTTTATTTGGTACAGAGGAAATCGAAGAGATTCAACCAGCAATTGATGAAGCGATTGCAGAAGGCATCTGTATTCCAGAAGGAATACCAACACCACCTGATACTATTTTTTCAAAAGCGCTAGGCGGGTGGTATGACATCGTTGTTGCAATGTATCATGATCAGGGACATATTCCTTTAAAAGTAGAGGGCTTTCATTATAATAAGGAACTCAAAAAATGGGATGCAGTCTCTGGTGTAAATATAACACTTGGCATTCCAATTATAAGAGTATCTGTGGATCATGGAACCGGATTTGATTTGGCTGGAAAAGGAATATCCAGCGAATTAAGCCTTGCTAATTCAATTGACTATGCGATTCGTCTGGCATCAAATAAGTAATCCATGGAGGGAATCGTATGGTAAAGATGCTGATCATAGCAGATGATATTACCGGAGCGTTAGATACGGGGATACAATTTGCTAAACGTGGTATTCGTACTCAGATTTTCACGGAAGGTAAGCTTAATGAAAGTGATATAAAAACAGACACGGAAGTTATCGTAGTCGATTCAGAGTCCAGACCGATGACAGCGAATGATTCCTATCGGGTTGTATTTAACATTGCTGATTGGGCACACAAAAAAAATATTGGAATTATATTTAAAAAAACAGATTCTGCTTTACGCGGTAATATTGGTTCGGAACTTCAGGCAGTAGCTGATGCAGTGAAAGACTTCCCGATTTATTTTCTCCCGGGGCATCCTGAAATAGGGAGAATTACAAAGGGCGGAGTACATTATATTTCAGGAGAACTGCTGGAGAACAGTGTGTTTGGAAAAGATCCATTTGAACCAGTTACGAAATCTTATATACCAGACATTATTAAGGAGCAGAGTGACATACCTGTTATTTGCAAAAGTCCAGATGAACCGATTACGGCTGAGATGAGTTCTAAGTCAGAAATTATTCTTTGCGACACACAAAAAGTGAAGGATATCGATCATACATTAGATGAATTAGTCAAAATGAAAGGGCTTAAGCTGATTGCAGGCTGTGCAGTGCTTGGAGAGCGATTGGCAGAAAAAGTTTTATGCAATTATAACCAGGTGTCCACATACGAAAAAACAGATGGTCTGTATGTGGCGTGTGGAAGTTTAAATAAGATTACGCTTAGACAATTAGAATATGCAGAACGAAATGATGGTTTCTTAAGAATAAAACTCAATATGGAGCAAAAGTTCTCTGCTGATTACTACAAAACTCTGGATGGAAAGAAATTTTTAAAACAAATTACAGATTTGTGTAAAACAAATAAAAAGGTAATAGTAGATTCGTTTGACACGGAAGAAAATATAGCTGGTTTCGTGGCTGACAAAAGAAGGGATATTGAAAAGCTAAGAACAATGATACCAGAAGCGCATGGTCATATTGTAAAAGCTCTTGCAGAGGAACATATGAATCTGACGTTCCTTATGACTGGAGGAGATACACTTATGGGGTATTTGAAACTGATTAAGTGTACACAGATAGAGCCAGTGTGTGAGATAGAACCGGGACTGGTTGTTTGTAAGCTTATTTGGAAAGGACATTGCCAACAGATTATCTCTAAATCTGGAGGATTTGGAACTGAGGATACATTGTGCAGAATTGCACTAAAAATAATTAAATAAAACCAGGAGGGTTACAATCATGAAGAAAGTAGAATTAAAAGGTATCATTACACCAATTTTAACACCAATGAATGCAGACGAATCTGTAAATCTTACGGAACTGCGCAATCAGGTTGAACGTCTAATCAGTGGTGGAGTACATGGAATTTTCCCATTTGGAACCAATGGAGAAGGTTATATTCTAAGTGAAAAAGAGAAAATTGAAGTCCTGGAAGCGACAATCGATCAAGTAAAAGGAAGAGTACCGGTATATGCCGGGTCTGGTTTGATCTCCACAAAGGATACAATCCGTATGAGTAAGAAAGCAGAAGAACTTGGTGCTGATGTATTATCGATTATTACTCCTGGTTTTGCAGTGGCATCACAAAAAGAATTATATGATCATTATGTTGAAATTGCAAAGCATGTAGATACACCAATCGTACTTTATAATATTCCTGCCCGCACTGGAAACAAGCTGTTACCGGAAACCGTTGCTAAACTTGCAAAGGATGTAGATATCATTGTCGGAGCAAAGGATTCAAGTGGTGACTGGGATAATCTGAAAGCTTATATTGCTCAGACACGCGAGCTTGATAAAGACTTCTATGTTCTTTCCGGTAATGATTCACTGATACTTCCCGGCCTGAAAGAAGGCGGATTTGGCGGCATTGCAGGTTGCTCCAATGTATACCCACAGGTATTATCATCCATTTACAATTTATTTATTGAGGGTAAATTAGACGAGGCGGAAGCAGTTCAGGAGTCCATTGCAAGTTTTAGAGCTGTATTTAAATATGGCAACCCGAATACGGTTGTTAAAAAAGCGGTAGCTATGTTAGGGTATCCGGTTGGAGACTGCAGAAAACCATTTAATTATCTTTGCGAGGAAGGCATTGAGGCTCTTTCAAAAGTACTTAAGGAGAATGCAGATAAGGGTATGAATTAATTTTTGTGAATGAAAATCCTCTGATGTTCTATGGTCTCATACCGATTATGGAGGCAATGAAGTTTGTAAAACGGAAACAGATTTTTATCTGATTTCCGTTTTTTGTAATTATCTGATATAAATATAAAATTTTTAGAAAGAAAATGTGATGTTATTATAAATTTCATTTCAATTTTAAACACCATTTTTATTACTATTGTTCTAAAATGCAACATTTTTGATATTTTTTTTGATGTAAATCACTAAATGATATGTCATAATGTCATCAAGAATAAAACAGTTCTTCTCAAACAGCGATTTGTCTGGCAGTAGAAGAAAAGAGAGGGGATTACAATGCAATATCCTAAACTTCCAGGTCTTACCTGGGACGGAACTATCTACGAGAATGAAGAAATGGGAGTATATGAAGCTTTGCTGCCGAATGGTGGTTATCCTACCGCACACGCTCCGGCAATGCTGGAACTTCCCAATGGTGACCTGCTTTGCTGTTGGTTTGCTGGCAGCTATGAAGGCAGCGCTGATGTTCATATTATCTGCTCAATTCTTCCAAAAGGAAGCATAAGATGGCTGCCGCCGGTAGATATATCTAACGATCCTACCCGAAGCGAGCAGAATCCATCCCTGTTTTATGGTCCGGATAATAAAGTATGGGCAATGTACACGGCTCAGCTTGATCGGCAAGAGGGAAAAGATAACATGCAGTATACTGCAGTAGTCCGCTGTCAGAAAAGCAGTAATGGGGGGAAAACATGGGAACCGTATGAAACATACTTCCCTGAGGAAGGTACATTTTGCCGCCAGCCGATCCAGATTCTGTCAAATGGCGATTGGATATTTTCAAACTGGCTTTGTACCGATTCTGCGGAAGGGTTATCTGGTGATCCAACCGTTTTTCGCATCTCACATGATCAGGGAAAAACCTGGAACATGGTAATGATGCCTAAGAGTAATGGACATGTTCATGCCAATGTTGTTGAGCTTAAACCGGGACACTTGATGGCATTTATGCGAAACCGCGAAGCCTATCGCATTCATCGAAGCGAATCGTTTGACTGGGGAGAGACCTGGAGCGAGCCGGTACCAACACACTTGCCAAACAATAACTCCAGCATAAGTGCAATCAAACTTCTAAGTGGCCGTATCGCGATTGCTTACAATCCAACCAGCACACCATTGCCTCAGCCTGGAAAAGCTTCCTGGCCAGGACTGCGTTGCCCTGTGGCGGTAGCTTTATCAGAAGATGGAGGGGTAACGTTCCCTATTATACGCTATATGGAGCGGGGCGAAGGATTTATGGGTGATGAGAATAAGACAAACAATAAGCAGTACGAGTATCCATATATCATGCAAAGTCAGGATGGACTGTTACATCTTGCATATGCTGCTCGTACTCGGCAAGGAGTAAAGTATATACAATTCAGTGAGAAGGATATTCTTGGGGACAAACGTGAGCGGGTTGGTTTGTACAATCCAACAGCTGCTAAAAGCCACTGATACATTTTACTGAGGAATGAAAAAATAAAAATGACATCAAGAAAGGCTAGGGTGAAATAAAATGACACCTCAAATGATTATTGCTTTAGCAATTACTGTATTCATGATTATACTGATCATGGCAGATAAACTGCCATTTGGCGCCCCCCCATTACTAGCATGTCTGTTGCTTGTCATATTTGGAATCACTGATATTAAGGGTGCATTTGCTGGTTTTTCAAATTCTACTATTATTATGCTGGCTGAATTTATGGCAATTATTGCAGCACTTCAAAAGACAAGCTTTATTACTGCGTTTAAAAGATCCATGTTTAACATAGCAAATAAAGGGAAATTTAAGGCATTTTTGTTTATCATTTTAATTGTTATGATGGGCTGCAGCTTGTTCGGAACTGGTTCAACTGCATATTACGTTCTGACCATTGGTTTACTTTCAACATTACCAGAAAACAAGCAGCTGCCTCCTTCGAAAGTCATTATGACTGCCGGATTCGCAGCTAACCACCCATTACTGCCATTTAATACTGCGTTGCAGTATGGTATTGTAATTGCTGTACTGAATAGTGCAGGTGTTATTGCTGAAGTATCTGTAGTGAAGTTCGCAATCATAAACTTAATACTGTCTCTTGGTTTTCTCTTTAACTGTGTGATTCAGTATAAGTTCCTTCCCAATCACCCCATTGCTGAGGCTACAGATGCAGCAAAAGATCAGGGAGAAGCTGTCAGCACCCTGCCCAAGTGGAAAGAGCAGGTAACCTATGTTGCTTTCGTAGCAGCAGTAATAGGTATGATACTCCAGAGTTTTATTGGCGATGCAGGTTATGCCATTCCTGGTCTGTCTGTAGCAGTTATCCTTGTCATTGGGGTAATGGATTTTAAAGAAATACGTGATGCAATAAGTGCACCAATCATACTTATGTCAGCCGGTGTTATCGGTATTGCTGATGCACTTGGAAGTACAGGTTTAACCAGTCTCGTTGGTTCAACAGTAGCAGGTATGCTTGGAGCAAACATCAATCCGTTCTTTATGATACTTGCGTTCTGTATTCTTACAAGTTTGCTTGCAACTATGACTGGATCTACAATTGGTACCGTTTATGTATTTACACCTCTTGCCATTGCAACATGTACAAGTCTTGGGCTTGATCCTACTGCAGCCGCATGTGCAATTGTAATATCTGGCTGGTGTGGACATTTCCTTCCGATCGACGGTATGCCAGCCATGGTTATGGGCGTTGGAAATTATAAGATTTCGGAATTCTGGAAATTTACGATACCGCAATACTTTATCCGGTTAATTGCATTGACAGCTGGTGCACTCTTAATGTTCCCTATGTAGGGGAAAGAAGGATCTTAACAGAATATTGTTTTAGAAAGAGGTATAATAATGACAAATAAGTTTGAATTAGAGCATGTTGGTATCAATACACCCAATGCAGAGGAGGCAGAAAAACTTGCACAACTTTTGGGAATAATGTTTAATATTGAAACGCGTCATGGACAGAAATCTGAATTTTCAGGTCCTTACTTTGAATGTATGAAAGCTCCATTTCTTGGTTCAAATGGTCACATTGCCATGCGCACACCTGATCTGACTGCTGCCGTAGAGGAATTGAAAGGAAAGGGGTTTTCCTTCAATATGGAAACAGCTGCTTATACAGATGAAGGAGCATTAAAAAATATTTATCTAGATGGAGAATATGGTGGTTTTGCCATACATATTATGCAGAAATAATTCATTATTTAAAAATGGGCGTCAGGATACGGATCCTGGCACACGAACAAAGGAACCATGACCTCCCGCGTCATGGTTCCTTTGTTATATTGTTATATTGTTCATGATCCAATCGCATTTACACATCTTTAACCATGCTGCACAATCTGAACTTCCATCCCATCCGGGTCTTCCACAAAAAAGAAAGTTGTGGATGGAACTGGTAAAAAGGGACCGCTTTTAATTCCTATGTGGTTCTTTTTCAGCTGTTCCATCGCTTCATCAATGGATGCTACTTCAAATCCAATTGATATTCCTCTGCTCTCCAGGGAGATACCCTTCTGTTCGATTAATTCAATCAGCGCATTGCCCTGTTCCCCAAGCATCGCGATCTTCATATCCGGTCCGGTCTCAAATTGTTTTATAATGTTAAGACCGATGATCTCATGATAGAACCGAATTGATTCCTCTAAAGATTTTACATGTAAAGTTGTCCAGCAAAACTTCATATCACGCCTCCTTATTTCCTCATTATTACCGATTTCAATAATATCTCCGTCTTTCATTACCTATGGTGATCAGCTGCTTCTGCCCTTCTGACAGACTTTCCTTATCATTTAATATTGTATCATACCAATTTGGCAATGTCATGATAAAATGATGCAGCCCCACCGTTTTGCAGGCATTTACCACATCCTCATTCGTCACTCCCTTTTTACTGTAAATAATATTATCCCGTATGGTTCCCTCAAACAGCCAGGTAACGATTATATTAAAGTATCTTTGGTTGACATATTTATTAATCTATGATAAATTATGTACTTGTTAGTCATCGCTAACTAAAAATCCCGAAATATAAGGAGAATCATATGAAAAGAAATCAACTATTAACTGGCGCATTCAGTTTAATTATAGCAGCATATTTCTTAGCGGCCTGCAGCAATACTAAACCGGCTGAAACACAGCCTTTCGCCAATATTCCGGAAGAGGCATCTGACGATTCAGCTTCTGACTATCCGCTGGTCATTCCTCACGCATATGGTGAAACCGTAATCGAAAGTAAGACGGAAAGGATCGCTGCTATCGGCTGGGAGAATCAGGATACTCCACTGGCACTGGGAATCGTCCCTGTGGGTATTTCCGCAGCAAACTACGGATTTGTAACAGAGAACCGTCTTCATCCATGGACCTCCGATGCCATTACTGCATTAGGCCAAGAACCCCCCGTTGTGTTTGATGATATAGATGGACTTGACTATGAGGCGATTAATGATGTGCAGCCGGATGTAATTCTTGCTTCCTATTCCGGAATAACGAAAGAAGAATATGAAATGCTCAGTCAGATCGCTCCTGTTGTATCATATCCTACGGCTCCATGGCAGACCTATTGGCGTGAACAGACTATCATGAATGCTGCCGGAATGGGAATGAAAAAGGAAGGAGAATCTAAGGTTGCTGAAGTAGAGGCGCTGATTCAGGAAAAAACAAGTGCTCATCCGGAGCTGGCAGGTACACGAACCGCTTTCTGTTTTATCAGTCCAGATGACTTCAGCACATTTTATGTCTACCTTCCTTCAGATCCCAGAGCCGCCTATTTAACAGATCTGGGATTGGCATTTCCGGAAAGTGTCCTGAAACTGGCAGAAGGTACGAACGACTTCTCAATTGCTTTAAGCCGTGAAAATGCAGACAAGTTAAGCGATGTGGAGATGATGGTGGTCTACGGTGATGAAAATCTTTTAAGTGCATTAAAGGCTGACCCGCTGATGTCAGAAATACCAGCCATTAAAAACGGAGCAGTTGCATTGGTTGAAAACGATTCTGCACTTGCAGGTGCCTGCACCCCTTCCATCTTATCGATTCCCGCTGAAATTGACGAATATCTTGATCTATTGTCCGAAGCACATGGTAAAATACAATGAAACGAAAGAAATTAATTACAATCAGCCTGTTCAGTTTTCTCTGTCTGCTTGCCTGCGCTTTCGCTTCCATAAGTTATGGCGCTAAATCATTAAATATTTTAACTGTAATTCAGTCACTATTTGGTAATGGAAGTTATGACTTTTCAGGATCAGTAGTACAGGCACGCATCGGACGAACTGTATTTGGTATTCTTGCAGGTGCTGCCCTTAGCATCTCCGGCGCTCTGATGCAGGCTGTAACAAGAAACCCGATCTCAGATCCAAGTATCCTGGGGGTGAATACCGGTGCCTCTCTATTCGTTGTCTGCGGTATATCTTTCCTTCATATCAGCACTGGAAATCAATACATTCTCCTTGCATTTTCAGGAGCTGCCATTACCGCGATACTTGTTTATGGCCTGGCTTTTATAGGCTATGGCGGAGCAACTCCCATGAAACTGGCTCTGGCAGGGGCTGCCGCAAGCACAGCGCTTCAGTCTCTGGTAAACACGGTTATGCTGCCAAATACACAAGTTATGGATCAGTTTCGTTTTTGGCAGACAGGAAGTATCAGCGGTGCTACATGGGAAGATATCAGAATTATTCTCCCCTGGCTCATGGCAGGCTTTATCCTGAGCTTTGCTCTCGCTTCCTCCTTAAACACCCTGGCTCTGGGCGATGAAACAGCTGCCGGCCTTGGTCTGAGAGTAAACTTAATACGTGGTCTGGCAGCTTTGGCAGGAGTCCTTCTTTGTGCTGCTACAACTGCATTAGCAGGTCCCATCGGATTTATTGGTCTGATGGTTCCTCATTTTATGCGTCTCATATTCGGTCCTGATATGCACAAGGTTCTTCCCTTTTCTGCAATTGGAGGCAGCTGTATTCTCCTTCTTGCTGATGTAGCCGGTCGTCTTCTTGGCAAACCTGGAGAGCTGGAATCCGGCATTATCACCGCCATTGCAGGTGCCCCTGTGTTTATCCTGATCATCAGAAAGGCAAAGGTTTATTCCTTATGAAACCAGATGGAGCTAATTCTATAACGGAAGGTTATCAGAAAAGAAATAAAAAGTATTTTTTCACATCACTGATATTATTAATGATCACACTCTGCCTTGCATCATTTATGATGATATACGGCAACACCATTTACTCCCCTGCAATCATTTTTCAAGTACTCATGGGGGAAGAAATTAAGGGAGCTGGCTTTACCATTGCTTCACTGCGGTTTCCCCGTATGCTTTCTGCCATCTTATGCGGTTTTGCTTTCGGTCTGGCTGGAAATACGTTTCAAATGCTTCTTGGAAATCCTCTTGCCAGTCCTGATATTATCGGAGTCACCTCCGGTGCCAGCGTTGCCGCCGTATTTGGCATTCTGGTCCTGGGATTAAGTCAAAACGAAGTTTCCCTTCTTGCAGTTGCTTCCGGCATAATCATTTCAAGTCTGATCTATTTTCTTTCCAGAAAAAATGGCTTTTCCAATGGCAGGCTGATCTTAACCGGAATCGGCATACAGGCATTCCTGAATGCAGTCACTTCCTGGCTTCTTTTAAGGGCCTCCGAATATGATGTTGCCAGTGCACTGCGATGGCTGAACGGAAGCCTGAACGGAATTAAAACAGACCAAATACCAAGGCTTTTCATTGCCGTCATATTATCAGGTGGCATAATTTTACTGTTAAACCGGCATCTCATGACGCTTCAGCTGGGTGAAACCTATTCCATCACGCTGGGTGTGCACATAAAAACCATACGACTGCTTCTGATACTTTGTTCCATCGTGCTGATTGCATTTGCTGTCTCTGTAACAGGCCCCATCGCTTCCGTAGCATTTCTTTCCGGTCCTATAGCAGCAAGGCTGGTTGGCAGTGGCCGAAGTAATTTAATCGTCTCTGCCCTTATGGGCTCCGTACTGGTTCTGACCGGTGATTTAGCAGGCCAGTTTGCCTTGCCCTCCCGATATCCGGCAGGTGTGATTACCGGTATCCTTGGGGCTCCATACTTATTGTTTCTGCTGCTTCATACAAACCGCAAAGGAGAAAACATATCATGAACAGCCACATACTTTCCGCAGACAGAGTGTCTGCCGGTTATGATAGCAAAAAAATCATTTCCGATATCAGCCTTACTATTCCTGATAAAAAAATCACCGTCATTATCGGTGCAAACGGCTGCGGTAAATCTACTCTCCTTAAGTCTTTTTCAAGACTGATAACTCCCTCCCAGGGACACGTTCTTCTGGATGGGAAAGATATATCTGCGCTTCCTCCAAAACAGGTCGCACAGAAGCTGGGACTCCTGCCCCAGTCTCCTACGGCACCTAATGGTATTAAGGTTACTGATTTAGTGGCCCGCGGTCGTTTTCCTTACCGTCAATTTATGAAAACTATGACCAGCCACGATTTCCAGGCTGTAGAAGAAGCCATGGAAATTATGGGCATCACGAAACTGGCCGACCGCAGCATTGATGAACTTTCCGGCGGTCAGCGCCAGCGCGTATGGATTGCTCTGGCACTGGCACAGCAGACCGATATTCTGCTTCTGGATGAACCGACTACATTTCTTGATATTTCCTATCAGATCGAGATACTGGATCTGCTTACAGATTTAAACAGAAAGAAGATGACTACCATCGTTATGGTTCTCCACGATATCAATTTATCCGCCCGTTATGCAGACTATCTCTTTGCCATGAAGAGAGGATCACTGGCAGCGCAGGGACACCCCAGAGAAATCATCACACCAGAGCTGATGAAAGAGATCTACGGATTAGACTGCATGGTTACGGAAGATCCCGTGTCTCTCACACCACTGATAGTACCAAAAGGCAGGCATCACCTGAAAACAGCCCTTTAAGCCGCTTCAAACTGACTATTATAAAGCTGCGCATAAAACCCGTTCTTTAATAGCAGTTCCTCGTGATTACCGCTTTCAATAATATCTCCATCCTTCATCACCAGAATCAGATCTGCATTTTTAATCGTGGAAAGCCGGTGCGCAATAACAAAGGAGGTTCTCCCTTTTGTAAGCTGATCCATGGATTCCTGAACCATACGTTCTGTACGGGTATCAACAGAGCTGGTAGCTTCATCAAGGATTAATAACGGAGCGTTTTGTATCATGGCTCTGGCTATGGTAATCAGCTGCTTCTGCCCTTCTGACAGGCTTGCCTTATCATTTAATATTGTGTCATACCCGTTTGGCAATGTCATGATAAAATGATGCAGCCCCACCGTTTTGCAGGCATTTATAACAGCTTCATTTGTCACTCCCTTTTTACTGTAAATAATATTATCTCTAATGGTTCCCTCAAACATCCAGGTATCCTGTAAAACCATGCCAAACTGTGCATGCACACTTTCTCTCGGCACCTGATCAACCGGAACTCCATCAATCGTGATTTCGCCTCCATCTGTCTCATAAAATCTCATGAGCAGATTGACCATGGTGGTCTTTCCGGCTCCTGTGGGTCCTACGATTGCAACCTTCTGCCCCGCCTCTATTCTGGCAGAAAAGTTGTTAATCACAGGTTTATCCGGTGTATAACCAAATCTCACATTCTTAAATTCCACCGTTCCTTTTACATCAGCCAAAACCTTATTTTTGCCGGACTCATTCTCAAGCTCTGGTTCATCAAGGAACTCAAAAACACGCTCACTGGCTGCTGCAGTTCTCTGAAGATTATTCATTGCCTGGGCAATCTGGGATAGAGGCTGTGTAAATAAACGAATGTACATCATAAATGCCACAATCACACCAAAGGTGATTCTTCCTTCCATTGCAAGAGCTGCACCAACTACACAGACTGCAACATAACCAAAGTTTCCGATAAAGCTCATAAGCGGCATCATCAATCCTGATAAAAACTGTGATTTCCATGCACTTTTATATAAACTGCGATTGCTGTTTTCAAATGCCTCTTTCGCTTCCCTGCTTCCGTTATAAACCTTTACAACATTATGACCCGTATATACTTCCTCAACCAAGCCATTGATATGACCTAATTCCATCTGCTGCTCTTTAAAATATTTCTGTGATCCTTTTATAATAAACATCATGAAGCCAAAACCAGTCACACTGGAAAACACTGCAGTCAATGCCAGAATCCAGCTGTTATAAAACATCATGATTAAGGAACCGGACAACATCGTAATCGCAGTAATTAAGGTACCAACACTTTGATTTAACGTCTGGCCAATGGCATCCACATCATTAGTCACACGGCTTAATACATCACCAAAGCTTACAGTATCAAAATATCTTAATGGAAGGCGGTTCATCTTCTTAGAGATATCACTCCTCATCTTTTTTGATATCGCCTGTGTAACGGTTGCCATAATCAGACTTTGTATATAGTTTAAAAGAAAGGAAAGCACATAAAGTGCAACCAGCATCCAGCCTATTTTGGAAACTGCGTTCATGTCAATGGAACCCAGAACTGGTTTCCCGTTAATCATGGCAGGAAGCCCCTTCATGATTTCATTGGTTAAAACCTTCAGTCTGTCCGGTCCTATAATCTGCAATACAGTTCCTGTAGCAGCCGCTGCCAGGGCAAATATAATAGCTGGAAGATACCGCCTGCAATACTCCAGAAGCTTTTTCATCGTTATATTAAAATTTCTCGGTTTCTCCACCGCCTGACCCATGCCACCTTTTCCCATCGGTCCATGGGGCATTGTACCTGCCTGTGAACTTTTTTCTCTTTTTTCACTCATGATATCAGTTCCTCCTGACTAAGCTGAGACATCGCTATTTCCTTATACACCTCACAGGTCTGAAGCAGCTCCCTGTGAGTGCCCTTCCCTACTACCTTGCCTTCATCAAGAACGATAATCTGATCTGCGTCCATAATCGTTCCGATCCGCTGTGCGACAATCAGACTGGTTGCTCCTTTGGACTCCTTTTTCAGAGCAGTTCTCAACACCCGGTCCGTCTTATAATCCAGTGCAGAAAAGCTATCGTCAAAAATATAAATCTCCGGCTTACGGCTGACCGCCCTTGCAATGGCAAGACGTTGTTTCTGTCCTCCGGATATATTGGTACCGCCCTGCGCAATTTCTGAATCATACTGTTTTTCCATTTTCTCCACAAATTCGCTTCCCTGAGCTGTCCTAACTGCTGAATGAATCTCTTCCGGCAGCGGTTTTTCTTTTCCGTTGTCCCCAAATGCCACATTGCTGCTTACCGTACCCCTAAACATCACTGCCTTCTGGGGCACATATCCGATTTTATTATGCAGCGCCTCTTGCGTATAGTCCTTTACATTCACCCCATCAACCAGAATCTCACCATCTGTTGCATCATAGAATCTGGGAATCAGGCTGATCAGTGTGCTCTTTCCGCTTCCGGTAGACCCAATAAAAGCCACAGTTTCCCCTTTTCCACCCGAAAAGCTCACATTTTCCAATATATAATCGGCAGCTCCGGGATATCGAAAACTAACATTCTTAAACTCTACTGTTCCTTCCAATTCCTTCTCCCCGTTTTCTTTATGTCCATCGATAATAGCTGGTTTTGTTTCAAGTACCTCATTAATACGTTTTGCGGAAACGGCAGCTCTTGGAAGCAGGATAAAAATCATCACCATCATCATGAAGGACATAATTACCTGAACCGCATAAGAGGAAAATACCACCATATTGGAAAACAGTGTCAGGCGGTCCATGGCCTGTGCTCCGTTAATGAAATAAGCTCCGGTCCAGTAAATCGTCAGGGAAAGACCGCTCATTAATGCCCCCATTATGGGCTGCATGATTGCCATACCACGGTTCGTGTATAACTGGGTGGCAGTCAGTTCTTCGTTTGCCTCTTCAAATTTCTCTTCCTGGAAGTTTTCTGCATTGTATGCCCTTACTACACGCAATCCAGTCAGATTTTCTCTTGTAACACGATTTAAATTATCCGTAAGTACCTGCATTTTTTTAAATTTGGGCATAATAAACATCATAACAGTTCCAATAACTGCAACCATGATTCCTACTGTGATACCCGTTTCCACTGTCCATGCATAACCTTTTCCCGCTATTTTTGTAATGGCCCATGCTGCCATAATCGGAGCCTTAATAAGCATCTGCAGTCCCATGGTAATTAACATCTGCACCTGGGTAATATCATTGGTGGAACGTGTAATCAGGCTGTCTGTAGAAAATCGGTTGATCTCCTCCATAGAGAAGGAATCCACTTTAGAGAACAAAAGACTTCTGATTCTTTGTGAAAAGGAAGCCGCAATCCGTGCCGCAAAAAAACCAACTGCCGTCGCAGATACCACGCTGCCTAAAGCGCAGATTAACATCTTTGCGCCTGCCCTCCATATATCTGCTATCTCACCGCCGGGAATCTGTGTTAATTTCGTAATCTCAGACATATAATCCGGAAGCCTTAAATCCAGCCAGACCTGGGCAACAATGAAGATAAGGCTGGCGAATACCTGGACCCATTCTGCCATTTTCAAACGCTTCAGCAATTTTATCATATATTTCCTCCTTTTTCCTAACCTAGTTATATACTAATAGTATTAGTTAATTTTGGTAAAATATGCAGCCGTTATACGGCCGCATATCTTAATTATTCTTCCGGACTTCTTTCCGCAAGTCTCTTCATAATCCGAATCAGTTCCGTGGCATCCTCTTCTCCCAGATACTGAAGCATATTTATGGTTATTTTCATAATCGCATCACGATGCTCTTTCACATATTCTCTTCCCGCCTCTGTCAAATCAACGAGAATTCTTCTCCGGTCCTCTGTATCAATCCTCCGGGTGATCAGGCCCTTTGCCTCCAAACTATTAAGAGCTGCTGCGATCCTGGCAGAGGTAATCCCCATTTCATTGCTGATTTCACTTGGAATAATACTGCCTTTACGCATAGAGATATAAAAGAGCATAAAATGCTCACCATGCATGGAATCATGAATCTTCTTCTGTCCACTTTTATTGCGCATCTGATGCATTACCTGAATATATTCTCTGGCCAGGCTTGTATAATCCATCTTTTCACCTTCTTAAATAATGTTTGTTTTACCTAACACAGTTAACTATATACACTATTAATTAATTTGTCAATACCTGTTGGCAATTTTATTTTTTATTTATAATATAATCAACTACTGTTTGAATATCCTTATTATTTCCGGAATCATTGATTTCCTGGCAAAGCCCATAATCCGTCACAAAGGTTCCATCTTCTTGCTGGAAACAGACATTTGCAATGGGTGGTCCCGAAGGACCTTCATAGTTGTCCGAAACAATTATGATAATATCCTTTAACCCATCCTTATTTAAATCCTTAAATGATACAGCCTTTACATCCACACTGTAGGGAAATGTTGTACTAAACTCGTACAAAATGTTTCCTTCTTCATCTGTAAGATAAAATACGGCAGGTATATGGCTGCCTGCGGTAAGTTTCCCTGATACAAACTTTACTTTCCCCCATGAATCCAGATCCACCAAAAAGGACTGTTCTTCGTCTGGCTCAAAGCCCTCTACATTTTTGAGATTATCGGGTGAAAATTCAAAGGTTCCTTCCGGAAGTGTCATAATATTATCATCTGACCTCTCTGTAATTGCAACTGAAGCTTTAAGAATGTCCGGAGATTCAAATATAAGTGTGACAGTCCCTTTATTTCCCCTGGAATCGTCCACCAGCTGACACTGTGCCTTGTCTCCATCCACAGTTCCCTCAAATCCGGCGCTGTCCATATTATACGCAGGTCCACTGCTCACAGCCGAGATATCCCCTTTAATTTTACCATCCTCTATGCTGGAAATAAGGATGGACAAACCTCCGTTTTCCGGGAAATTGGTGTCTGTGTTTCTGATCCAGATCTTTTTTAAGTATTTCGTGTAATCCGCTTTTTCCACTGACTCTTGGGTAGCCTGGGAGCTGCTTTCCTGGGAAGATTGTATTGAGGCGGCAGACGTACTTTCTGTTTCCTGTAAATGGTCTGTGGCTCCACCTTTTTTGCATCCTGTCGCCAGACAGGACACTGCAATTATAATAAACACATGTTTTTTATTCATGATGCCTCCATATTTGTGTAATTTTCTGCAATCTGAGAAATTTCCGCCTGTCTCTTTCCTTTATTTCAAAATATTGGATTTACCTGTTTCAGTCAGATAATCATATACAAGAAATGACAGATGCAGCCGAAAAATTGTTTTATCCGAAAAAGCCAGATCAGTGAGCTCTATGATCTTGTTAATCCGGTATTTCAGAGTATTATAATGAATATGCAGAGCCGATGAAGTCAGCTGCAAATCCTGATTGTTTTTTATATACTCTTTTAAAGTAGGACATAATTCACTGCCATATTCCGTATCATGTTCTTTTAAAAACTTAATGGCAGGATGAATTAATACCATCGGATCACTGTGTTCCGAAAACAGACTCACCATATGATGAACGCAGTATTCATCATAGTACGCGGCTCGCTCATTACTATTTGTTTCCGTACTAAGCTCCAACGCCGTCAATGCCTGGCGGTAAAAAGACTCGAACATATATATTTCCTTAAATGAATTGCTTATGCCCGCTTTAATATCATAATCAGCACATAATTTCTCCAGATTGATCAATTCATTTTCAGTAAACGGGGCTTTTGTTTTGCAGTCATAAAGAATAACCAGATTACCCTTAAACGTGATGACAGTCTCCCTATTTAGAAAATTCTTCATTTTTTTCTTTATAAAATATATTTTATCCGTGACCAGTCCCCTGGTTCCCAGTACAATTACGGAAAGATTTTCATATAACTTCAGTCCAAAGCGGTTTACTCTTTCGTCAATTGCATATTTGTCATACAATCGCTGGGTGAGCATAGAGGTCAGGAGAGTATCAATCAGTGAATTCTCCTGGTCTAATGTTCCCATGGAAGAGTTCATACAAATTGCAAGAAATTTACATAATATTTTCAGCTTGTTCACTGCCTCTTCGGTTATTGGCTGGTTGTATTCCAAAAGCTTCAGATATCCGATGGGAATTCCGTTTCTGTTGATTTTACCTACCAGCTGTCTGTGGTGAAGAAGACCATCCTGCCAGATAAGCCTGGAGTCCCCCGTGGACCATTCCTCGCCGGGATCATACTCCGTATTATCACCGCTTAATACATATTTTACGTATTCTTCCGTTACATAGCCTTTGGAAAGTGTCCAGTCCCAAAGTGGTTCATCTGTAATGAGACCTCCCCCAGTCTGTGCAACAAAGCAAAGGGCAACGTCAACCAGCAGCAGAGGATTACCAAGCTCCTGATATCCAATGTCCAGCAGCAGCTGTATGTTATGACTGCTGTTTGATACATCAAGAAGCTTATTAATAAAATCCTCATTATTTTTTCCAGTTTCAGTATCAGTCAGCATAAATCGTCATCGCCTTTCTTTTCCTTCTGGTAATCGAGTCGTCTATATTTATCAATTTTATCACACTTATCTGCCTGCCGGTTGTAAACTTTCAACAAAATGCACAGGCGGTGTTTGTCTGTCTTAGACAAACGCCGCCTATCTGATAATGACAATTTCCGGTCGGTAATTTCATCATCTGTACCATTGCAGGCACCTCTTATAATTGTTACACTGAGCAGAGAGATTGTTATTATCGTAACAAACATGTTCTACTACTATCATAATAAGGAGATGTCACAATGTCAAGATATTCACAATTATGCCCGGTTTATTTTGGTTCAGGGGAAGTTAACAACACAGGCACCATAGCAAAAAAATTAGGGATGACCAATGTACTTTTGGTAACAGAAAAAACAATTGTTGAAACAGGAATTCCACAAAAAGTCATAGACAGCCTTTTAAAGAGCGGAATAACAGTCAGTGTTTATGACGGAGTAAAAATGGATGCTCCCGACACAACCGTTATTGAAGGCACAAAGCTTGCAGAAAGCACAGGTGCAGACGGAATCATTGGATGCGGCGGCGGTTCCAGTCTTGATACAGCCAAAGGAATTGCTTTATATTTTACAAATAAGAAAAACGTTGATATTAAAAAGATGATACATTTTGATCCGGCAAATCCAATCACATTAAATCCAGCCCTTAAAACAGTTATGATCCCGACAACCTCCGGAACCGGCTCAGAATCCACTTTTGTCGCAGTTATCACAGACACTGACACACATCAGAAGTGTGGTTGCATCGTATGGGCAAATGCTGCTGTGGTTGATCCCGATTTAACGTTGGGTCTTGGCAGAACAATTACTGCTTACACCGGCATGGATGCATTTTCACACTGCAATGAATGTCTCTGCAACGTAATGCCAAATCCCCATTCGGATACATTAGCCCTCAACAGCATAGAACGAATCTACAAATGGCTGCCTGTGGCGGTTGAAGAACCAGATTGCAAAGAGGCCCGTTATAATCTGGCCATAGCCAGCAACTTTGCCGGAATCGCCTTCCAGGATTCCCAGGTAAACGTAGGACATGCCATGGCACATGCACTGGGCGCAAGATTACATATTCCTCATGGAATAGGCTGTGCCCTGGTTACCCCCTCTGTCATCGAACTGGTTGCCGGCGCCAGACCGGAAATCTACCGCAAGATTGCAGAAATATTTGAACTGGAGATTTCCTCTGATGAAGAGCTCCCCACAAAGCTCGCAGATGCTGTCCGTTCATTCAACCGCAGAATCGGAATTCCTTCCATGAAAGACCTTGGCATCACCAGAGATCAGGTTTTATCCACCGTTAACTACGCACTCAGCGAGATGATGCGCATGGGATGTATTGTCGCGCAGGACGAAGCCATTATTACGGATATGATGGCGGAGGTTTATGACAGTTACCAGTAAAACAAACAGAAAGGATTTATTATGAACTATCCAAATTTATTTTCTCCTTTAAGAATAGGCTCTTTAACAATCAAAAACCGCGTAGTAATGGGCGCAATGGGAAACATGACCGCAAATCCGGACCAGACGGTCTCTGATAAGGAAATCGCATACTATGCCGCCCGTGCAAAGGGAGGGGTCGGACTGATCGTTAACGAAGTAACCCGTGTAAATGATGAACATGGTATGATGGGCGACCGCCAGACTTCTGTTACGGATGACAGATTTATCCCCGATCTTGCCAGACTTGCCGATGCAGTTCACTACTATGACGGAGCCATCTTCGTTCAGCTTCACCACCCTGGACGCCAGACCGCAGTACCAGGCGGTATGTGCGCAACCCCCAGCGGCGTGAAAAGCCTGCTTATAAACTGGCCCTGCTTTGAGATGACAACCGAACAGGTAGAAGGGCTTGTAAAACAGTTTGTAGACGGTGCAGAGCGGTGTAAAAAAGCCGGAATTGATGGAGTTGAGATCCACGCTGCCCACGGCTACTTACTCAATCAGTTCCTCTCCTCCTATACCAATAAAAGAACGGATAAATACGGCGGCAGCCCTCAGAAACGTGCCCGTATCATTCAGGAAATCGTTACAGGCATTCGTGAGAGACTTGGCGACTACCCAATTATGCTGAGAATATCAGCAGATGAATTTCTCGAGCGCTCTGTATTCCCTATCCCAGAAAACGAAACAGGTTTAAAACTGGAGGAATCCATTGAGATTGTTAAGTATTTAGTACCGTTTGGAATTGATGCTGTAAATGTCTCTGCAGGTGTTTATGAAACTATGAACGAAGCCTGGGAACCAGTATCCTATCCAGAAGGCTGGAAAGTATATCTTGCGGAAGAGATTAAAAAAGTAATCGACGTTCCCGTGTTTGCAGTAGGGGTAATCCGAAATCCCGAATTTGCGGAAAATATCATTGCACAGGGACGCACAGACGGAGTGACCATTGCACGCGGAATGTTAGCAGACCCGGAATGGTGCAATAAAGCCCAAAGCGGACGCACCAATGAGATCCGGCGCTGTATCTCATGCCTTAACTGTATGGAAACAATGTTTGACGGCATTAACTGTTCTGTAAACCCCCGTACCGGACAGGAATGGTTCTATAATGACATGGAAAACAACGGAGATGGACGTTGTGTTGCCGTAGTCGGAGCCGGTCCTGCAGGAATGGAAGCCGCACTGACGCTTGCCCAGAGAGGCTTTGACGTTACATTATTTGAAAAATGCGATCACCTTGGCGGCCAGGTATGGCTTGGCTCAAAACCCCCATGCAAAGAAAAAATGGGCTGGATGGGTGAATACTATGAAAACATGTTTAAAAAGCTGGGTGTAAACGTTCGGCTGAACACCCCCGCCACTACAGAGGAAATCAAAAAACTCACCCCCCATGCTGTATTTGTTGCAACCGGCTCAAAACCAGTCATCCCCGGATCTATCCCTGGTGTGAATGGTTCCAATGTCTATACACCAGAGGAGATTCTCAGCGGAACGGTATCATTTTCAAATAAGAAAGTCGCAGTAATCGGTTCCGGACTGACCGGTATGGAAACAGCAGAGCTGCTTGCAAGTTCTGGAAATACTCTGAAAATTGTAGATATGGCAGAGGAAATAGGACCAGGGGCCTACTGGCAGCCGCTGACTGATATTAAGAAAAAGCTGGGTGCATCTAATCCAGAATATTATCCTGGTCATAAACTGCTTGAAATTTTACCCGACGGAGTTGTTACAGAAGATAAAGACGGAAATGAAAAGAAGCTGGCTGCTGACGGCGTTGTACTTTCCCTTGGGGTAAAACCAGATAACCATCTGGCCGATGAACTGAAAAAAGAATTTGAAAACGTGATTGTGGTCGGTGATGCCAATCACATCGGCAGAATTAAGCAGGCCGTTGCTTCCGGATACCGCGAGGCATACAAACTTCACTGATTCTTTCTCTTGCAGTGCATAAGTGCCCTCCTCCTATATCAAAGAGGGGGCACTTGAATTTTAATGCAGCGGCTGCGGCTCCTGCAGTAGCACCATTCCGCCCTTACGCTTATAGCCAGTCTCCCACAGTTCATTGAAAGAAAGCCATCGAAATCCGCCATAAGTGGCAATTTTTACATAAAATTCATTCTCAGATTCTTCATATCCCACCAGCATAAACCAATGCCATACCAGATCCTTAAAATTAACGTTCCTATGCCGGAGCTGTAAAAAGGGAATGGGAATTCCCCTGTCAATCTGATCTTTCACTTTATTTGCAGCTTCCTTTACCGGAGTATCACCAGGACAGCCGGACAGCTGTATTCTCTGCTCATTTACGTATTCTAAATATTGATTAAAACCATTCATAAATATATCAAGGGTATCGATACCCCCGAATCGCGGTCTTAAATAAGGTTTCATAATGCCGGAAAATTTAATATAAGCTTCTTTGTCAAGTCTTTGTATTTCAAATGGATACAGATGAGTTTTGTTGTGATGGAATGCCAGATTAACGCAGACATCACATGCAGCTGCTGCTCCGCAGCCGCCTAAATGCATCATCGGATCCCGGAACCAGTCCTGATTTCCCCCAAAGGAATCTCCAATACTGAAATAAGGTAATTCTCTCTTCATCTTTCTCCTTTCATTTTCCTGATATAAACGTATTATAATACCGCATTCCTTTCTAGTAAACATAAGATCAAATAACTTAAGAAATAAAAGCGTGAAACAAGGCACCCTGACCGATTGTCAAAGCACCCTGCCTCATTTCTGTTATATGTACCTGATTATCTTAGATTTGTAACAAAGGTTGTGACGCTTCTGCCTGGAAGCTGAGCTGTAAATGAGTTCCCGGATACGTTGTAACCGGGGCCTGCTGCAAGATTTCTGCTTCCGTCTGTAATCCAGGAAGAAACCGAACCTCCCGTTCCGTTCTGGAATGTAAATTTCTGGCTGACTGTATATGTGTTTTTATTAATCGCCACAATTACTGCCTTATTATCTCCTTTATAAGCAGACACATAGACACTGGAAGCCGGATTTCTGGTGGCGTCCACTCTCACGTATCCAGGTCTGACAAACTTGGAGAAATGAGCCATATTATAGCCACGTTTACTGATTGTACCATCCTCCTTCATCGGACCGTACTGCCTGCGGATATACCACCACACATAAGTCTGAAACTCTCCTAATACCATGGCATTGTGAATATGATAGGAAACCTCAAGCGCCTCCGGCCACAAATCTGCAGAGTTATTGTTGCTGTTTGGATAATATACCTCCGTCATCCAGAGTTCTTTATTGGCTCCCTTCTGCTTAAACAGCGGATATGCAAAGCTGCTCTCAGGCGTGCCGTAAAGATGGGCTCCAAGGATATCCAAATTGGCAAGTGCCCTGGAATCATTTAAAATTGGATCTGACATGTTTTTCATATAAGAAAATGACTCCGGTGCAATAACCCTGCAGTTAATGGATCCTGCGTAATCCCTCATGAAATTCAGCATCTCGGAAGGAGTCCACCAGGTCCAGGTATGAGCATAATCCGGCTCATTCTGAACAGATATGGCATACAGCTCCGCTCCGTTATTTCTCATATAAGAAACAAAATCATTGAGATGCTGGGCATAGGCAGCGTATTTATCGCGTCTTAACCGTTTCTGCCCTTTCACACCGTCACGGGTGAACGTTTCTACCATGTCACTGGGCGGATTCCATGGGGAAGCAAACAGTATTGCTCCTTTTTCCTTTGCCTTTCTCGCAGTTGCCAGCTCTCTGCTCCAGTTATTCCTGTTTTCGTCTATATAGATTCTTAAAACTGTAAATCCCAGCTGGTTATTTCCGTTTCCGAAAGCAGTTTCTCTTTGGGCTGCAGTTAAATCTCCAATCCAGGCAGGATGGTTGATTCCGCCAAACCCCCTGATCAACTGTTTCTGCGCTGCCAGATTAATTGCTGCATCCCCCCCTGATGCGGCAGCTTCCATATCTGCTTCCAGCATTTCTACTGTAACTACAGTCTCTGCTGTAACGTCAGTCTCTGCCATACCTGAAGTTCTTCCTCTTGAGGAAGCAAAACGGAACCAGTTGACATCAACGTATCCGCCCGAAGAAGCTGTATTAAAGTTATAGATACCAAACTTATCTCCCTGGAAGAATCCCAGGTCGAACGGCATATTCAGCTGTCCGCCAAGACGGTTAAAGTTAATATTGTCAGTACTGTAGGAGAATACTGCCTTATTGGTAAGAAGGTCTGCATCCGCCCGCAGGTAAACAATCTGATTGTAAAGCACCGGACCATTGGTGATCACTCCCTGTCCGTCTTCTTTTGCATTGATATTAGCTGTAATCCTTTTCACACCCCCTGATTTTACCACACCAATGGTTCCATAAGGAATGTTAAGGAGGCAGAGTCCGGCCTGATCTCCATCTGCCATATTGGCAGTATCCAGCTCGATGGTTCCCTGACAGCCAGGGCCCTGTACTCTCTGAGTTAAGGTATTGGCAGCTCTCCATAAGTTATTTGCCTGTTTCGCATGAAGCCTTAAGTATCCCGGACGCTCACGTAATGACCACTTGCTGTTATCCGGATAATGATTCCACTGCCACTGAACACCCAGAACAGGGGAATTAAATTCATCGGTATCAGGTATGGTACGAACCGGATAGGAAGCACCTACATTGGGTTTTCTGTAGGTAATGGGAACATTGCCCATTGTATAGTTTTTTCCGGCGATTGTTACATTCCGGACTGTGGATGGGTCGCCAAGAACCGGCCAGTCATTCTGCCACTGCATAGGTAACAGAATATCTCTGCGGCCTAATCCGCCGCCATCCTGAAATACATAGAACCACCACTCTCCGGTTGGGGTATCAATGGGACCTCCCTGATGAATCTGGCTTCCGCCTGGTATACTTGGTCCATTTAAAAGAATTCTGGTCTCATATGGCCCGTAAATATTTCTGGACCGCAGACAATAGGTAAAGGATTCCGGCGGTGTAGAGTTTCGGAATATGTAGTAAAACCCGTTCTTTTTAATCACATGGGTTCCTTCCACCAGATATCTTCCGGTAGCACCCTCGATACGGGTGGATACTCTGCTGTCAACCACAGATTTATAATCCCCGCTCAGTCTGCTGATTCTCACATCATTTGCTTCTGAAATGATATAACCCGTTCCGTCATCGTCAAGAAACAGTGCAGGATCATGAAATCCCCGGTTAAATACTGTTTTTGTGTAAGGGCCTTCCGGATTCGTGGCGGTACACAGAATGAATCTGCCCTGCGCCTGATAAATCCCTACATAATAAACGCCATTTCGATATGCAATAGTAGGAGCCCAGCATCCATGTCCATAATCCTCAAAGTTGTTGGTTAGCGTATAGGATTTTCCGGTTCCGTTTAAATCTGTTGTAACATATCCGATTATTTCCCAGTTTATCAGATCTTTTGAGTGCATAATTGGTATGCTGGGAAAGGATACAAACGTAGAGCTGACCATATAGAAATCACTACCAACCCGGATTGCCGCAATATCGGGATAATCCGCATTTAAAATTGGATTGGTGTAGGTACCGTTTCCATTATCAGACTGCCATGCTGCTTTCATCTCATCTTTCATTACATCTTCCATAATAAAACCCCTTTCCGTTTAAGAAAACTGCCAATAATCAAAATTAAACAAGTTTCCGTATCCATTTCCAGTAAATACAAAGAACAGTTTATGTACGCCTGTGGCTCCATTAATGGATGTCTCCACTGTTCTCCAGTTCTGCATACCGCCGGTATTGGGAACATTCAGCGTTCCTACAAGCCTGCCGTTCACGCTGTCAAGACGTACCTCGATTTTCCCCCCTGAAGTGGAGGCAACGTTTGCGTTAAAGCTTCTGGCACCTCTGGATCCAAAATCTGCATTACCGACTGCAACCCAGTCTCCGTTTTGAATTCCGGTTACATTCTGATTGTTTTCAGGACCTCCCCAGGCATAGCTTTTCTCTGTTAAGATTCTGCCGTTCCAGCCAATGGTTTCCGCCTCAACCCGATTATAAGGATTTAAATTGGAAAGCTGACCCACTCCTGCGTAGTTTGCCGCAACCTCACGGATGCTTCCGTCACCGTTATGATACAACGGATTGATGTGGGGAGAACGGTACCCTCTTCCGGAACCGTATAATGCCAGACTTACGGTCTGGGCATGATAAACCACATACCACTGATTCTTAAACTGGAAAACACAATGGTGGTTATTTCCGCCAGCTCCGAAAAAGCTGCCTGGATTCTTTAAGAAATGGCCTGCATAGGTAAATGGTCCCATGGGACTTCTGCTGGTCATGTATCCGATTTCTCCCGCAGGTATATTGCCTGGGTGAGAGCCGGAAAAGTTGATACAGTAAGAGTAATAGTAAACTCCATTCAGTTTATGAATTCCCGAATCCTCAAACATGAAAGGTGCGTCAATGGTGACGGCACTTCCCACAATACTTGTCATATCCGCTCCCAGACGGAGCACTCTGGCTGTCCTGGGATTTGCTATCTGGGACTGTGACGGTCTCTGACCTCCGGGAATACCGCCGCCGCAGTATAAATAACCAGTTCCATCACTGTCTACAAATACAGCCGGATCAAAGAGCCATACCACACCGGCAACACCAGGTGTGCTACTCGTGACAAGTGCTCTTCCTAATGGGTCACGCCACGGTCCTATGGGACTGTCCGCTGTAAGTACGCCGATTCCACCGCCTCCATTGGCAAAGTAAAGGAAAAATTTGTCCTTTCCATTGATATTTTTCACAGCAGCAGCCGGCGCCCATGAACCGCCTGCCCATTTTGCAATACCCTGTCCTCCGTTTGCTCCATTTGCACCTGCAACAGGAATGGCACCGTGATCAGTCCAGTTCACCATATCTTCTGATGATATTACAAAAACACTTTTTAAATTACTAAAACTATTCTCCCGGATTGATCCATCCGGATTGTACTCGTAATTATCACTGGACATATAGAGATATACTCTTCCATTATAAGTCAGTGCAAAGGGATCCGCTCCTAAGTGATGATCAATAAGGGGGTTGGAATTACCTACCGATTTTGCAATTGTTGTACTCATGATTCATTACCTCCTATAATTTTTAATTTCAACTGATCCCCCTTAGCCGGCATAGACGGAGAAACAATTGATCTGCAAATCTAGTTAATAGAAAGAATGGAGGGGGGGAGTTTGTAAACTGGAATAAAATATTTTTTAAATATAAAATGCTTTATTTTACTTGCAGGTACCGGATATTATATGAAAGATGACAAGCTTCGTTACAGTGCAGGAGTAAAGACCATGCAGGGAAAATTAAATGCTGCAGGACATAGCTGCGGTACTCCCGATGGAAAATTTGGTAATAATACCGATACTGCGGTTAGAGGTTTTCAGAGATCCAGAAGTCTTACTATAGACGGCAAGGCTGGGAAATCCACGCTTACTGCTCTTGATAAGGCAGGCTCTGGCGGCAGTGCCAGTACTGCTGCCAAAAACTTAAAAAAGAAATTAGGTTCAATAATCTCATCTTTTGCTTCAAAACACGCAATTGGCGAAGATGTATTGGGCGGTTTTATCCTCACAGAATCCTCCGGATCAGGTTTTTCCGGAGGAAAGCTGTTAATTCGTTTTGAAAATCATATTTTCTTGAAGAATGTTCCAAGTGCCTCCAAGACCTTCAAGGTTGAAAACAAAGTACATTATTATTACAAAAACGGGAAATGGAACAAGACTCATACAGGGAAACGCAGCCGATTACGCGAATGCCTGACCCCTTGAATTTATTAACAAGCGCCCTAAGTGTCCTTGAACACCTGGGGCGCTTGTTTAAAGAAAGCCTGAAAAAAATCAACAGCTATTTATTTTTCAGATACTCATAAATGTGATCGATACTCATATCTTTTTCTTCAATATGATCGTTTACGTCATCTGTCAAGTCCTTTGCCAGAATAAAATCCTTTTTATCTGCCTGGAATATCCTGGCTTTAGGGCGAGCCTCCATACCCTGAGGACCGGCACCGGAAATATAGTTAATAATAACGATTACGTCCTTTAATTTATCGCCATTTACATCCCTGAACGCCACAGATTCCACGCTGTCAAAAAGCCCGGCATATTGGTCGGTTTTATTATTTTCTCCATAATACGGGAATGAGAAAACCACCTTATTATCTTTTGTCAGGTAAAATGAGACGTCTTCAAAATCTGAACCAGCCCCTGGACCATAGGATACAAACCTCACATCACCCCAATCATTTAACTCAACCTGAAAGGACTGATCCTGTATGATCCGGTTTTCGTCCAGAGATAAATTTAAACCGGAGGATACCCCTGGCTCAGATGAAGCGGATTCTGTGTCTCCGCTTTTTGAGCCGCCAGCTGTTTCATTATTAACTTCGATTCCGTTTGTGCTTTCTGACTCCAAAGGGATGTTCTCAGCCTTTAGCTTTTGGCAACCGGTAGAAAAACATAATGTTAAAATTGCTACTGTACATAAAATCACTTTTCTTTTCATGCTCTATCCCCTTATACTATTTTTTAAATCAACTTCATACTCTATTAAATATACAAATTATTATATATTTGACTGAAAAACTTATCAAGTCTATCTATTGCTATTTTCTCAAACATGGAAATGATAGGACTGATCCACAAGATTTACCCTTTTTAAAAGCTCTTCATCCTTGAGCAGTTCTTCTGTCTTCCCATCTGCCACTATTGAATGGGTTTCATCAAAGAGAATGGACCTTTCGGAAATTTCCTGTACCAGTTCCAGATTATGAGTGGAGGTTATTAGTGTCTTTCCCGCTTTGTTCAGTTTATTTAAAAAATCCACCAGCCATCTTTGCGTTTTAGGATCAAGCCCGTTCATTGGTTCATCAAGCACAAGAACCTCCGGATTTAAAGACATCACACACGCAATTGCAACTTTGCGTTTTTCTCCGCCGCTTAAATGATAAGGAGTTCTTTTACTGAATTCCTGTATGCCCAGCAAAGCAAGGCAGTCATTCACCCTGCTCTCCACCTCTGATTCCGTATACCCCATCTGTCTCGGTCCGAAAGCGACTTCATCATAGACACTGGAACAAAACAACTGTGTATCGGAATTCTGAAATACGAATCCAATTCTCTGATGGAGGAGTTTAGAGAATCTGGTATCCTGAAGCTTTTTATGGGTCACTTCTTCACCGTGAAACAGGTAACTGCCTCTGTCTGGTGAAATTATTCCATTTATCAGTTTTAACAGAGTTGACTTACCGCAACCATTGGCCCCCATTAATGCAATTGCCTCACCTGTTTTTATACTGAGATTAATGTGATTTAATGCAATTGTATCCGAATAAGAAAAGCAGATATCATTCAAGTCAATCATGTTACATCCTTCCGAAGTAAATAAACAGTATTAGAAAGCCAATATTCAACACGATATAGAGATAATCCGGCCATTTTAACACTGATTTATTATTAATGTGATACTCACCTGTAAATCCCCTGCATTCCATAGCATGGTACATATCTTCCGCAAGTTCCTTTGACTGAAGAAACACAGATCCTGTTATACCTGCCATTGACGAATACTTGCTGCGGTTCTTCCCAACAGACCGGAGTCTTAAAGCGTAAAACATATTCAGCGACAATTCCCCCAGCAAATATATATATTTTATCGTAATATCCAGAATAAAGATAAAAATATCAGGAATATAAAATTTCTTCAGTGCTTCCGTAAGCGCACTCCATTTTGCTGAGTGGGAAAGCAGCCCCATTGCAGTAATTGTTGCAAAAACCTTCGTCGTAATCATAATACTGCTATAAGTATTACCCAGAATAAATGCCGGAAGCATTACTACAGAAGTGCATAAGGTAACACCTGCACTCATCTTTAAGATTCTTACCAGCCGTTCTGAATCTGTCATACTTAAAACCGCCAGCAGCCAGACATTTATAATGATTACAAATATAAAACTTCTCGTTAGCGAAAGCAGCACAATAAGAAGAAATGTACCCAAAACATGAAGAGGTACATGAATCCGTGATCCCGTTACCCCTTGTGAATCCTGCTTCTTTATTCTTGATATAACCTTAAATACAGACAGGATACTTTTATTAACAAAAGTATCCTTATCCGCTAACGGTATATAGTTTTCATCTTTTAAAAGCCAATCCGGCAGATCAGCCGGCTTATTTTCTGCACTATCCAACGTTGTTTCCAGCCTTGTCTTTTTTCAGATTACTGAGTATCTTAAAGAAAATGATCATAATTGCCACACCAGCAACTGCAGATAACAGATATCCGGCAACTTCAGGCAGACCGCTTACAGCATAATCCGGCATGGCCGCATTAAAATTAAAACCTTCCCTCATACCGCGAGGGACAAATCCCAATGCATTCCCTCCGGATACAATCTCCTTAATTTCATCTGCGCCCCACTCTCCCCATGCAGTACCTGTTGCCAGAAGGCCCAGAGGAGTAAAGCAGATCAGTCCGGCTACCAGACCGTATACAGCTTTCGTTTTTTCTCTGGTTCCCTTGTAAAATGTACCTAGAGATACCTTTTTTATGTAAACAATAATTGCAGCTGTAAAGACGGCTTCTACAATTCCTGCAACCAGAAGATGGGGAATCAGCATCGCAGGTATGGAGACCGAAAAGGGATAAGGACAATAAAGTGCCTGCCCTGCACCATCTTTAAATAATAGCGGCTGAATTCCAAATTCTATTGCAGCACATAATGCGGCTACATTAATTCCTGCATAAGATCCCAGAATAATGCCCAGGTATTCTCCTTTTTCCGACCTTACATGATCTTTTATCAGTTTATAAATATAATATCCAAAAAACGGTAAAATAAATGCCATATTAAAACAATTAGCTCCAAAAGCAAGAATCCCGCCATCGCCAAATAACAGTGCCTGAATAAACAGTGCTACCGTAACGCTGATACAGGCAGCATAAGGTCCCATTAATATCGCCAGAAGCGTTCCTCCTACAGCATGTCCTGTGGTTCCTCCCGGAAGCGGTACATTAAACATCATAAGAAGAAATGAAAACGCCGCGCCTACACCAAGCAATGGTATCTTTGCTTTAGGAATCTCTTCCTTCACCTTTCTGACTGCCTTCGTCCAAACGGGAACCATAGCAGCCCCCATAGCGGCACACGTTGACGGGCTTAAATAATTGTCTGGAATATGCATCTTCCTACCAGCCTTTCATAATTTTACTTAATACTAAGTACAATTATAAAACATTATATCTTATCGGCAAGCCCCGGTGGAGGATATTATTTTTATACTTTTATGCTAACTAATAGCTCTGTTCTCATAAATCCGATCAATGATATAATTTTTAAATTCCTTACTAATTAACCATTTGCTATTATGGCATGCTTTTGATATCATGTTATCAGATGAAACAAAAAAGATATTTAATGAAGGCGGAATTAAAATGGATAATCAGGAACAAAAACATCAGCGGCGTCCCAGGTATAAAGGAACTCACCCAAAGGCTTTTAAGGATAAATATAAAGAACTGAACCCAGAGCTATACTCTGATACTGTAGCAAAGGTAATACAAAAGGGCAATACTCCTGCCGGCATGCATCGCTCCATCTGTGTAAAAGAAATACTTGAGATTTTAAAAATCACCCCTGGACAGACTGGATTAGACGCAACCTTAGGTTACGGCGGCCATACGTTAGAGATGTTGAAATGTCTGAATTCTAAAGGGCATTTATTTGCTACCGATGTAGATCCCATCGAATTACCCAGAACACAGGAGCGCCTGGAAAACCTGGGCTATGGTCCGGAGATACTGACAATCAGACAAACAAATTTTTCCAATATAGATCAGATAATTCCGGAATCAGGACCTCTTGATTTTATCCTGGCTGATTTAGGTGTATCATCCATGCAGATAGACAATCCGGAAAGAGGGTTTTCATTTAAGACTGAGGGGCCTTTGGACCTGCGTCTGAACCCTTCAAAAGGCATCTCTGCCGCAAAACGGCTGAAAACCATTTCAGAAAGCGAATTATACGGCATGCTTTTAGAGAATTCGGACGAACCTTATGCCGAAGAGATCGCCCGTGCTGTCTGTCTGGCGATTAAAAAAGGGGAAGAGATTACCACTACATCCCAGTTCCAGAAAATTATAAAAGATACATTACAGTTTATTTCAGAAAAAGACAGGAACAACGAAATAAAAAAATCCTGTCAAAGATGTTTTCAGGCATTGAGAATTGATGTGAATAATGAATTTGAAGTGTTATATGATTTTTTAGAGAAACTGCCTGCTGCATTGGCCGAGGACGGACGTGTTGCCATTCTTACCTTTCACTCCGGCGAAGACAGGCTGGTTAAAAAATCCTTTCAGCAATACTACCGGAAAGGGATCTATAAAGAGATTGCTCCTGAAGCAATCCGCCCCTCTGCACAGGAACGTAATTCCAACGGACGTGCAAAGTGTGCCAAATTACGCTGGGCTGTAAAATCATAAAATTGGTTCCATTTTATAAAAATACTGCCGCAAATGAGTGATTCCCATTTGCGGCAGTCTGACTTATTAATCAATCATGAAACTTGCTACACCGATATTATTCAATGTAATGATTGGTTTGCACCAGAATGTATTGGAGCAATTTTCAGCCAGCCTTACTTTTAAGATATAACACCCTTCATAAGGTACTGCAAATTCAAAACAGCCGCATACGTTAATCCGGGCACAGAATAACAAGGTATCCGTATCATGACATCTCTTGTATAATTTCACATCCCAATCATGGAATCCACCGCAGCAGCACCCCCAGATACATCCGCAGATAACTCCTGGTTTAATCAGACACTCCTGGCATACAGGACATGGCTCTGGTTTCGGGCATTTA
>NZ_JAWONS010000010.1:0-596 GCF_033342255.1 Clostridium boliviensis | reverse complement strand
TCTCCGTCTGTGTTCCCTGCAGCTCGGCCAGCTCCTTTTGTCGTTCTTCCATCATCCGTTCATGCAGGCGGGCCTTCAAGATCTTCATCGCCCGCTCCCGGTTTTGGATCTGGGAGCGTTCCGATTGGCAGGTGACGACGATTCCCGTGGGAATATGGGTGATCCTCACCGCGGAATCGGTGGTGTTGACGTGCTGTCCACCGGCGCCGCTGGAACGGTACGTGTCGATCTTCAGATCTTCCGATCTGATCTCCACCTCGACGTCGTCATCCACTTCCGGCATCACGTTGGCCGATACGAAAGAGGTGTGGCGGCGTCCCGACGAGTCGAAGGGGGAGATGCGCACCAACCGGTGCACTCCCTTTTCCGCCTTGAGGTAGCCATAGGCATTGTGCCCCTTGATGAGAAGGGTGACGCTCTTGACGCCCGCCTCCTCACCGGCGAGGTAATCCAGGGTCTCCACTTTGAAGCCGCGCTTCTCCGCCCAGCGGGTGTACATCCGGAGAAGCATGGAGGCCCAATCCTGGGATTCCGTGCCGCCGGCGCCGGGATGGAGTTCCAGGATGGCGTTGTTTTTGTCATAGGGATCGTTGAGG
>NZ_JAWONS010000009.1:0-473 GCF_033342255.1 Clostridium boliviensis | reverse complement strand
ACGGGACAAAATCATGGACACCCATCCGATACAGCGCATTCAACACAAACATTTTGAACGGGATGGTTGCCTTGTCTTGTTCTAAGCGTTGCACCTGTGCGCCGCCATATTCCACAAACTCCGTGATCTCGCCGACAAAATATTTTTGGGATTCGGTCTCCCCTTCACTACGCACTTCCATGATCATATCATGTGCTTCCTTTAGCGGACTTTCACCGCCGTGATCGTAGAAAGGAACAATTTTGCTCGGGAAAACCCCTTGGCCACCTTCGTACTTATACTTGGTGAAGGAACGGCCCGCGTCGATCCCCGCGATGAACATTCATCATCTCTCCTTCAACTCGTTTTTATTGAATCATGATTTAATCTTGATTTAATCATACAGGAAACCTTTTTCCTTGTCAAATTCGACTGAAAACTGCTAAACCCCTTTTATATCAAGGGTTTCGGCGATTTTAGGTTGGTCAAGAGCA
>NZ_JAWONS010000008.1:0-242 GCF_033342255.1 Clostridium boliviensis | reverse complement strand
TATTTATGGGCTTATAGCTCAGCTGGTTAGAGCGCACGCCTGATAAGCGTGAGGTCGGTGGTTCGAGTCCACTTAAGCCCATTGGTTTAATAAACCAGAGTACAAAAGAATACAGGGATAGCCTTAATAGGGTAGACCCACATCCAAGATTTTATGGGGGTGTAGCTCAGTTGGGAGAGCACCTGCCTTGCAAGCAGGGGGTCAAGAGTTCGAATCTCTCCATCTCCACTGACCGAAAGCAA
>NZ_JAWONS010000007.1:0-516 GCF_033342255.1 Clostridium boliviensis | reverse complement strand
TCCATCTTTTCCGTGTGATCCACGATCAATTGAAACAGCCACTTTAGCACATCTTCCTTCAACATCGGCCCTTCCTCCTCATCCTGTTTCCGTCTGACAAAAGATGGCGGTAAGGCGGAACCGCTCCTCCAGGACGTCCGATGGATGGGCTTCCCGAAGGGTGTTCCTCAACCGCTCCACCAGGGAACGCCTCCCGGGCGATGGGGCCAAGCGAGTTCGGATTCCCTGGACCGTTTGGTCGATGGTTCGCCTCTGCGTCCAACGATGACTGAAGACGGTTGTCTGCCGGAAGGGAAGAGGCTGTTCAACCTCTTCCGCGGTATGACGGCCCATGGGCTCTCTCACAGGCATCCCTCCTTCCAGCCGGTGGAGCACCTCTAAAGCGGCTTTTTGCCAATCGACGAGGGGGCCGCACCGGTGGATCTCGGCGACGACAACGCCGCCCGCCAGTTCCGTCATCTTCGCCAGAAAGGAGAGTCGCCGCATGCGGTCCCTCCGGAGGAAGACATCCTGCAC
>NZ_JAWONS010000006.1:0-629 GCF_033342255.1 Clostridium boliviensis | reverse complement strand
TGTCACCGGGTTTCCTATTTGCCCATCCGCAACTTGTCTGCATGAATACCAATTTTTTCGCGCACACCAGAAGGGGAGGGGGTCCTATTGAGACCGCAACGCGCCGCAAGCTTGTCGATTGTGAGCAATTCCACCGTCGTGCTGCTCAAATTGGCAGCCGGTATCTACACCGGTTCCGTGGCCATACTCTCCGAAGCCATCCACTCCCTGCTGGATTTGGCCGCCTCCATCATGGCCTTTTTTTCGGTCCGCTATTCCCAACGGCCCCCTGATCGGACCCATCCCTACGGCCACGGGAAGATCGAAAACCTCTCGGGAACCATTGAAACTTTGCTGATCTTTGTGGCCGGCATCTGGATCATCATCGAATCCTGCGAAAAACTGCTGAACCCCTCCCCCCTGCACTTTCCCCTGCTCGGTGCAGCGGTCATGGCGCTCGGGGCCATCATCAACCTGGTGGTCGGCCTGATCGTCAAAAAGGCCGGAATCCAGGCCAAATCCGTCGCCATGCGCTCCAATGCGCTGCATTTGCTGACGGATGTCTACTCCTCCGCCGGGGTGGCCCTCAGCCTGGTGCTGGTCAGCCTCACCGACTTCACTTTGCTGGACCCGCTGATCGGTATCGGGAT
>NZ_JAWONS010000005.1:0-564 GCF_033342255.1 Clostridium boliviensis | reverse complement strand
GTCACGGCGGCGTCCATTTCTCCAACCGGGTCCCGCCCGAGGAGATCAACCGGTTTGTCCGCGAGCTGCCGCCGGAAAGAAGGGAAAGTCTGTATGAAGTGCTGAAGGAGCTGGAGCAGGCGGGCATGATCGTCATCCACAACGATGGCGTATGGGCCGATGGCGAAGGAAAAATTGGAGGCAGCCCGGATTGCTGAAGGTTCGGGCTCGCCGCCCGGAGGCTTACCCCCTCCGGGATTGCAAAGGAAAACCCTGCGGCCCTGCCGCAGGGTTTTTTCAGAGTCCTGGAATCCATTTTTTGATCCAATCCCAGAAGGACCCTCCGCCCCCCTTTCCGGCTTCCGGGGAGTGAACCGGGCACTTCTCTTGCGGTTCGGTACCGGCGAGGAAATACTCCCACCGGACCCGGGGACATCGCTCGGTGGCCAGATGGCCCGTTTCCGGATCCACATAGACGCCCTTCACGCCCTTCGGAACTGCGAAGGTACGGGCCGGGGCGCCGGCAAGGGATTTCTGCATGAAGGTACCCCAAATCATTTGGGCAAGGCGCCCCTCGTCGTGGGG
>NZ_JAWONS010000004.1:0-327 GCF_033342255.1 Clostridium boliviensis | reverse complement strand
ACTAAAACTACACTTTTCCCACCATGGTTCAAAGATCAACAGAACTGGGCCAACAAAAGCAATTTTTTCATGTGGTCTAACTACCAACTTATTATGAGTTAAGTTACTTTTAGGTTTAAAATCACAGCAGTTTTTCCCTCCACACCTCCCAGAGATACTTTCAGGGTGGCTAAACTTGGCTAAAGGCTTCCGGACCAACCCTTGTTTCTTTATGGTGCTTGTGTCCTGACAACCGCGTAAGGCATGGAAATTCAGCTATTTATCCGATCGTTTATATGGGCGTGCGGCCGCGATATCCTGCAGATGCATCCAGTACTAGTATGGCCC
>NZ_JAWONS010000003.1:0-447 GCF_033342255.1 Clostridium boliviensis | reverse complement strand
ACGATGACGCCATCCGGGCGGTTCGCTTGTTCACGTCCAAAATGGCGGATGCGGTTCTGGAAGGGAAACAGGGAGAGCAAAGCGCTTCCTGATCTTGCGTAAAAGGGTGGGTTTGGGGATGAACCTCACCCCCCTTTTTTATACAACCCTTCGGCGATCACCCCGGATGGGGGCGTGGAAGGAGACCGGAGTCATCTGAAGCAAACAAGGAGGATCATAAAAAATGGCGATATCGGCTGCTCAGGTAAAGGAATTGCGTGAAAAAACCGGTGCGGGAATGATGGATTGCAAAAAGGCCCTCACCGAAGCTAACGGTGATATGGATAAAGCGATGGAGATTTTGCGTGAAAAGGGCTTGGCCGCTGCGGCGAAAAAAGCGGGACGCGTTGCCGCTGAAGGTTTGGTGGAATCCTACATACACTCCGGAGGACGGATCGGGGTTCTGGT
>NZ_JAWONS010000002.1:0-80354 GCF_033342255.1 Clostridium boliviensis | reverse complement strand
CGGCATCCGATATTTTAAACCTGCAGAAGGATCTGGCAGGAAGTGCACTTCCTCTCAGTAAACAGGGAGATCCAAATGTCATTTATAATCCATATTCCAGAGATGAGCTAAAAAAGCTGTTTCCGGATGGGACAATAGAACCGTTTTTAAAGGCTGCAGGGCTGGACAAACCTGACACGTACATCGTGGTTCAGGAGGATCAGATAAAAAAGATAAGCGGATATTTAAACGAAGAATCTCTCCCGCTCTTAAAACAGTATACCATATTCTGCCTGGTAAATGATTTTGCCCCAAGTCTGACTCCTGAAATTAGAGACAGCTATCTGGAATGGAACAATTTAAGAAGGGGAATTAAAGAAAGAAAAACAGATGAAAAGCTGGCCAGTGAGCTGACTCAGAACATACTGGGTTTTGAATTTGGCAGGCTTTATGTCGATAAATGCTTTTCCAAGTCGGACAAAAAAGATATTGAGTCCATGATACGCCTGATTCTTACCTTTTATAAAAAGCAGATTGAAAACCTGACCTGGATGAGTGATGAGACAAAGGCATCTGCAATAAGAAAACTGGAGCATATGAATCTTAAAGTAGGATATCCGGACAAATGGCCCGATGATTATAAGGAGGCTGGGGTGGTATCACCTGAAGACGGAGGAAATTTAATAGACAATGTACTTTCTCTTCAGAAAGCCCTGATTGAGGTTAATAAAAAGAAATACAGCGAACCTGTGGATAAAGGCGAGTGGGGTATGACTCCCCAGACTGTAAATGCCTATTATAATCCTACAGCCAATGAGATTGTATTCCCAGCGGCGATTCTCCAATCCCCATTTTATGATTCCAAGGCAGATTTTGCCTCCAATTTAGGCGGAATCGGAATGGTGATGGCCCATGAGGTGAGCCATGCATTTGATTCCTCTGGCTCTCTTTATGATGAGAATGGAAATTATCATGTATGGTGGACGAAAGAGGACAGGGCGAAATTTGATGAACTGGCGAAACAGGTGGAGGAATACTACAGCGGAATGGATGGATTTGAGGGGAGAAAGGTAAATGGTGCCCAGACCTTAAATGAAAACATTGCAGATCTGGGGTCTATGGCCTGTATTACGGCGATTGCAGGAGAAAAAGGCGGCGATTTAAAACTTTTGTTCCGCCAGTATGCAACCATCTGGGCTTCTAAGTATACTCCGGAAACCATGATTGACCGTCTTAATACGGATCCTCATTCTCCGGCGAAGGTCAGGGTCAATGGAGTGCTTAGTGCCACAGATGCATTTTATAAGACGTATCCGGAAATAAAAGAGGGTGACGCCATGTATGTGGCTCCTGATAAAAGGGTAAAGATCTGGTAGAAACGAATCACGGAAGCTGGGGTATATTATATGCCCTGGCTTTTATGTTGTATTATTGTTGATGCGCTATTGTTTAATTGAAAATGAAATCTTGCAGAATTCTGCTAAAATCAATGTGGTAAAAATATATTTGGAGTTTACTTATATGAAATTATATACTGATTATAGAAAGGAGGGCGTTTCAATGGTAGAAATCTATGATATATTGCAGGCTTTCTCTTCAGGTTCTTATATAACAGCAGAAACACTGGCGGATCGTTTTAAAGTAAGTACAAAAACGATCCGCATGCGAATAAAGGAAATAAATGATACTGCAGTCCAATATGGTTTTTCAATCGAATCAAAACCGCGATACGGATATATGTTATCGTTAAAAGAAGACAATAGATTAGATGAATTTTTAAATAGCAGACAGAATATCAATATTCCTGATAACGTAGCAGACAGAATCAACTATTTGCTGGCTTATCTGCTGAATTATAATGGTTATATAAAATTGGATGATTTATGCAGTTTTTTATTTGTGTCCAGACCAACCATGCAGAATACAATAAAAGAAGTGGAAGATATTCTGGAACAATATAATCTGAAAATTCAGCGAAAGCCTAATTATGGCATCACGATAGTTGGAGAAGAATTTGACTGCAGAAGATGTATTGGTGATTTTTTTGTTAAAAGAAATAAACTGAATATCATTAATGATAAGTATAAGGGTAATAAAATAAAGAATATTGCAGATATTGTCATTCCCATGCTTCAGAAATATGACATCTATCTTTCGGAGACAGCATTGGAGACTTTTCTTGAACAGATATACGTCGCTCTGCTGCGAATGAAAAGAGGCAAATATGTTTCATTTGAAAGGAATGATATCAATAATTTTGCAGTTAAGGAGTGGGAATTTGCCAGTGAGTTGATGGAGGTTCTGGCAAACCTGGAAAATCTTGAAATTGATTCTCTTACGATGCAGATGCTGGATTCGGTTAATAATCAGTTTAAAATGGATTTCAGAGTTAATTTTGAGATTCGTATGATGCTTAACCAGCATATGGTGCCATTGGATATCAGAATTAAATATGATATCCAGTCTAAAAATCCGCTGCTTGATGAAATTAAAAGTAAATACATCATGGCTTATACGATAGCAGCCCATGCATCCACAGTTCTTACCGAGCATTACAGAAAAAAGATATCAGAAAGTGAAATCGGTTATCTGGCTTTAATTTTTGCACTTGCTATTGAGCAGAATGTAAAGATCCAGAAAACCAATATATTGATTGTCTGCAGTTCCGGGAAAGGAAGTTCCAGACTGCTCGCTTATAAATATAAAAAAGAGTTTGGAGAATATCTCAATGAGATTTATGTTTGTGATTTAACAGAATTAAAATCATTTGATTTCTCGAAAGTATCGTTTGTATTGACCACAGTATCCATTGCTGTTTATGTGCCAAAGCCGGTTTTGGAAGTCGGGCTGTTTTTGGGAGATACAGACAGGGTGGCTGTTCGGGAGTTATTTGAGACAGGAGAAAAAAGATATCTCCGCAAATATTATAAAGAAGATGCATTTTTTGTTGGCATTGAAGGTAACAATAAGGAGGATATCTTAAAAAATTTATGTGACAGAATAGAAAAACAGAAGAAGCTTCCTGAAGGTTTTTATGAGGCAGTCTTAAAGCGTGAGGGTTTGGCCCAGACAGATTTTGGTAATTTTATTGCAATGCCTCACCCTTATAAGACAATGACAGAAGAAACATTGGTCTATATTGCAGTCCTAAAAGAACCAGTTCTTTGGACTAAATATGAAGTACAGGTGATTTTCCTCATATCGGTTGGTACGAAAGAAGATTCTGATCTAAATAAATTTTATGAGGATACCACAAAATTAATCCTGAAAGCGGAAGCAGTAAAGTACTTAATAAAAAATCCTGAATATGAAGTTCTGATGGATTTATTAAGGCAGAGACAATACCACATTGAATAGTTTTCCATATTCAATGTGGTATATTAATGGCTGGTAATCGGTTTGCTTCAGAATTATAATTCATATGAAAAGCAAAGCCACGACACTTGTTTTAGGAGGAATCATTATTGATGGGACAGTTTAACCAAGAAGAAGTTATTATGAATCTGGTTGTCAACGGAGGTGACGGCAGAGGAAAGGCATTAAAGGCTATAGATGCTGCAAAGGATAATCAGATGGATCTTGCAGATCAGCTTTTAAAAGAAAGCAATGAAGCGCTGTTAAAAGCACATCAGTTTCAGACTCAGTTAATCCAGGAAAATATGGGTGAAGATGGAGAAAAACCTGATCTTTTGATGGTTCATGGTCAGGATCATTTAATGACAGCGATGCTGGCTTATGATATAGCAGCGAAAATGGTAGAAATGTATCGTATTTTTTATTCTAAAATTAATTAGGAGGTTACTATATGATTTACATAACATTAATTTGTGCAGGCGGACTTTCAACAAGTATGATGGTAAACAAAATGAAGGAAGCAGCGAAAAAGAAAAATATTGAGGTTGAGATTAACGCAATGGCATCAACTGCATTTGCATCTTATAAAAAGCCTACCGATGTACTTTTGCTGGGACCTCAGATCAACTATCTTTATGATGAGATAGTACGTGAATATGGACCAAAAGGAATTAAAATAAGTGTGATCGATATGATGGATTACGGCATGATGAACGGGGAAAAAGTTTTGGAAACTGCCCTTCAGTTATTAGATAAATAGGAATAATACAGAGGAGAAGAGTTATGGAGAATTTAAAAAATAAAATTACAGCCTTTTTTCGCCGTATCAATCCGGTAATTAATAAAATTGGTGAAAACAAATATTTACAGACTATTTCCACAACTATGATGGCAACACTTGGTCCGATTATGGTTGGCTCGGTAGCTGTACTCTTATTGGCATTTCCCGTTCCGGCAGTAAAGGAGTTTCTGCTGAAAACCGGAATGACACCTATTTTAGCAATAGTAAATTCTGTTACAATCGGTGGTCTGGCTCTTTACGTTACGGTATTAATTGCCAGAAACCTAGTAAACAGAATGCTGCCGGATGAAGATGGTTCTATGGCAGGTGCGCTGTCTTTGATGTGTTTTCTGATTATCACGCCTTTAGGCAAAACTGCAGATGGGATAGGAGCGATTCCTACCACCTGGTTAGGAGCTCAAGGCGTTTTTACAGCTATGATAGTGGGGCTTTTGGTAGGAAGAATATTTGTATTTTTCCGCCAGAAAAATTGGACGATTAAAATGCCTGACAGCGTTCCACCTATGGTAACCAAGACATTTGACTCTTTACTGCCTTGCTTTGCATTAGGATTTCTCTTTATTATTGTGAACCGGGTTTTCTCTGTAACTCCGTTTGGTTCCCTGCATCAGTGTATTTATTCTATTATACAGAAACCGATACAGGGAATTGGAAGTACACTGCCTGCAACCATATTAACAAGCTTTCTGATGCAGATTCTCTGGTTCTTTGGTATTCATGGAACTAATATTGTGAGTCCTATTGTGACACCGTTCCGTCTGGCACTTGATACAGAAAATATGACAGCACTTGCAGCAGGACTGCCTCTTCCAAACATTGTTGGAAACGGATTTTTTAGTATTGTCTGCTGGGGGGGTTCTGCATTAGGACTGGTCTTTTGGATGCTTCGTTCCAAAAGCAAGCAGTACAGACAGTTGGGTAAAGTTGCATTCATTCCGGCATTATTCGGAATCACCGAACCTGTAATTTTTGGTACACCGCTTGTATTTAATTTTGATTTTTTAATTCCATTTGTTACAAATAACTCCATCAACCTTTGTATTGCTTATTTTCTTACGAAAATTGGCATAGTGGAACGATGTTCAGGAGTTCAGCCTATTTTCGGGCTGCCTCTGGGATTTCACGCCATGGTAGGAGGCAGTTTCTCTATTGTTTTCCTGCAGTTATTTTTACAGCTTATTGTTTCCCCGATTCTCTGGTACCCATGGTTTAAACGTGCAGAGAAAAAGGCACTTTTGAGGGAGCAGCAAGAAGAGACTTAATCGTTTTACAGAACTTAACGAATCAGGAGGTGGGCTTATGCCACGTATTATTCTGCCAATCAATCAGGACTGGTTTTTTGAAAAGTATAAAGCAAATCCAGAGTCGTTCTCCATGCGAGGAGAGCCAGTCTGTCTGCCGCATACCTGGAATGACGATACAAATCATGACTATCAAAGGGGAGTATATGCTTATACGAAGGATCTTGTACTGGACAGGCAGCATAAGGGAAATGAGCTTTATCTTGAATTCCTGGGAGCCAATATCGTTTGTACCGTATATTTGAATCAGGAATTGATAGGAACCCATAGAGGCGGATATTCGACTTTTCGATTCGATATTACAAACCATTTCCGTTGGGAAGAAAAAAATCTTCTTACCGTATTGGTGGATAACCGTCAGACAGAAGATGTATCTCCTCTCATGGGAGACTTCACTATGTTTGGCGGTTTATACAGAGAGGTAAATGTTATTTCTGTACCACAGGTCCATTTTGACCTGCTTCATTATGGCTCTCCCGGAATTAAGCTTTTGACAGAAATGAATGGAGAGACAGAAGGAGTTCTTACTCTGGAGGCATTTGTAAAGGAAAAAGGAGATGAAACAATAACCTACTCTCTTTTTGATCCAAATGGAAATCTGGTATTGAAAAAAACAGTACCGGTGTCAGATAAATGTAATAGATTTACCATATCAAATCCCGTGCTGTGGAATGGTATGAAAAAACCAGCTCTGTATCGCCTGCAGGCAGTATTGTCTGCAGGAGGACAGGATTATGATGAAATAGAGCTGACCTGCGGGTTTAGGTATTTTAAACTGACTGCGGATGGAGGAATGTATCTGAATGGGGAGCACACCCGTCTTCATGGAGTTGGAATTCACCAGGACAGGGAAGGCTTTGGCAACGCAGTTGAGAGAAAAGACCGAGAGGAAGATTTTACACTGATCCGCGAGATGGGGGCAGATATGATCCGGCTTACCCACTATCCTCATGCACCTTATATATATGATATGTGTGACAGAGATGGGTTTGTAGTCTGGAGTGAGATTCCAATGCTGAGTCTGACAGATAACAAACAGCTGTTTGAAAATGCATGTCAGCAATTAACGGAACTGATTCTTCAAAACTGTCATCATCCATCGGTTTTTTTCTGGGGTATACAAAATGAAATTGCCATGTTTGGCGAAAATTCATATATGTATGAATCTGTGGAGAAACTGAATGTGCTTGCCAGGGAATTAGATAGAACCAGGCTGACCGCCTGCGCGAATTTAAAAAATGTGGAACCGGAAAGTAAGATGAACCGGATTACTGATATAGTGGGATACAATTTATATTATGGCTGGTACTATGGAGAAATACAGGATTATCAGGATTTCTTTGATGGATTTAAGAAAGAAAATCCTGAAGTCTGTCTTGGTATTTCCGAATATGGAGTGGATTGTAATCTCAGTTTTCACAGTGATGCCCCGAAACGAAAAGATTATTCAGAAGAGTATCAGTGTCTTTTCCATGAGAAAGCATATGGGATTTTTGAAAGTAATCCATGGCTGTGGGGAAGTGTAATCTGGAATATGTTTGATTTTGGCAGTGCAATCCGGGATGAAGGAGGCACAAAAGGAAAGAATGCCAAAGGACTGGTAAGTTATGACCGGTCCATAAAGAAGGATGCTTTTTATTATTATAAGGCATGCTGGAGCAGCCAACCTTTTGTTCATGTTACAGGAAGGCGATATGACAGACGCAGTCACAAGACAGTTGATATAAAAGTATACTCTAATCAATCAAGAGTAAGACTGTATGTAAATGGAAGACCTGTCGGGGAATTAATGGGAGACCGCATATTCATATTTGAAGGCATCAGCCTTTTAAACGGAGAAAACCGGATTGAAGCGGTATCTGGAGGACTCCATGATGAAATGATATTAAAAAAGGTTGAGGAACCGGTGCAGGAATTTACCTATATTGACCCGAATCCTGGTTTTAATGTTAAAAACTGGTTTCTAGATGAAAGTGAAGAATTATCTCCGGATCTGTACTATTCGCTATGGGATACAGTTGGAGCTTTAAAGGAAAATCCTGATACCTGGAAGATATTAAAAGACGATCTGCCCAGGCTCTGGGAGGACCCCACATTTGAAAAGAGGGTCCATTATGAGCTGTTTAAGCTGATTAACCGGAGAAGCAGTGCTTTTGATGAAAGTAAAGTAAAAGAAGTAAATGAAAAACTGATGAAAATAAGAAAATAAGAATACCATTCACAAGGAGATACGCCGTCACGGTTGTATCTCCTTGTGAGTTTTTGCTGATTGCCAGAGACATGATTATAATGGTAAAAATATACCAATAAGAAAATTAATTAATAAAAATCTTGACAATTGACAAGAGTTAGATTATACTAACTAATGAGAAATGGGAATGATTATCAATAATAAAATGAAAGAAGATGATACATGATGCCTTTAACAATGGTTAAAGCAGGAGAGCCTAATGTAATACGTAAAATTGGCGGAAAAGAAGAGACAAGACGTTTTTTAGAAAACCTGGGTTTTGTTACCGGCGGAGTTGTGACTGTTGTTTCTGAAATCAGCGGAAACATGATTGTGAATGTTAAAGATTCCAGAGTTGCCATAGGAAAAGATATGGCTAATAAGATCATGGTGGGATAGAAAAGGAGAAAAGACGATGACATTAAAGGATATTCCGTGCGGTAAAACCGTGAAGGTTACCAGGTTGAATGGAGAAGGTCCCGTGAAGAGAAGAATTATGGATATGGGAATTACAAAAGGTGTTGATGTTTATGTGAGGAAGGTTGCTCCTCTTGGTGATCCGGTTGAGGTATCTGTAAGAGGTTATGAGCTTTCCCTGCGGAAGGCAGATGCAGAAATGATCTTAGTGGAATAATTTTTTTTACCTATTAGTTAGGCGAGACTAATACCAGACAAATCAATTGCTGACAGGCAGAAAGAGGTAGAGTATGTCAATTAAAATTGCATTAGCAGGTAATCCCAACTGCGGAAAGACGACGTTATTTAATGCGCTGACGGGATCAAATCAGTTTGTGGGGAACTGGCCGGGCGTTACCGTTGAGAAAAAAGAAGGAAAACTCAAAGGTCATAAAGATGTGATTATTATGGACCTTCCGGGTATTTATTCACTTTCTCCTTACACACTGGAAGAAGTGGTAGCGAGAAATTATCTGATCGGGGAGCGGCCTGATGCGATTTTGAATATCGTGGACGGAACAAACATCGAACGAAATTTATACTTATCCACCCAGCTCATGGAGCTTGGAATTCCTGTGATCATGGCAGTCAACATGATGGACATCGTGGAAAAGAACGGGGATAAGATTCATATTAGTAAATTAAGCGAAAAGCTTGGCTGTGAAGTTGTGGAGATCTCTGCACTGAAAGGCACCGGAATCGTGAAAGCCGCTGAAAAAGCAGTTGCATTGGCAAGTCAGAGCAATAGCAAGACTCCTGTACATAAATTTGCGGCTGAGTTGGAATCTGTTCTGGATTCCATTGAAGAGAAGCTGGGTAATGACATTCCTGAGGAACAGAAGCGTTTCTTTGCAATTAAGCTGCTGGAAAAGGATGAAAAAATCCAGACTCAGATGAAGCGTGTGCCGGATGTAACGGAAGAGATCACCCGGATTGAACGGGAGATGGATGATGATACAGAGAGCATCATTACAAATGAACGGTATGTTTATATTTCTTCCATTATTGGTCAGTGCTATACAAAAGGCAAAAGGAACAATATGACTATCTCGGATAAAATTGACCGGGTGGTTACTAACCGGTTCCTGGCTCTGCCCATCTTTGCAGCTGTGATGTTTCTTGTTTACTATGTTTCTGTTACAACCGTTGGCTCATGGGCAACGGACTGGGCAAATGACGGACTCTTTGGGGATGGCTTCAGCTTTTTTGGTATTGATGTTCCCGGCGTGCCGGTAGTCATAGGAGGAATCTTAACAGCAGTTGGTTGCGCAGACTGGCTCCAGGGACTGATTCTTGACGGAATTGTAGCTGGTGTAGGAGCTGTATTAGGTTTTGTGCCCCAGATGCTGGTACTCTTTGTATTCCTTGCTTTCCTGGAAAGCTGCGGCTATATGGCCCGCGTAGCATTTATTATGGACCGTATCTTCCGTAAATTTGGCCTTTCCGGTAAATCTTTTATACCCATGCTGATTGGAAGCGGATGCGGCGTACCTGGAATCATGGCTTCCCGTACCATTGAAAATGACCGTGACCGTAAGATGACAATCATGACAACAACTTTCATTCCCTGCGGTGCCAAGCTTCCTATTATCGCGCTGATCGCAGGTGCACTTTTCGGCGGAGCATCCTGGGTAGCACCAAGTGCCTATTTTGTGGGAATTGCGGCAATTATCTGTTCCGGTATCATTTTAAAGAAAACCAGAATATTCTCTGGTGATCCGGCACCTTTCGTTATGGAACTTCCAGCTTACCATATGCCTACAGCAGGTAATGTTTTAAGAAGTATGTGGGAGCGGGGCTGGTCCTTTATTAAAAAAGCAGGAACAATCATTTTATTATCAACCATTGTTGTATGGTTTGCTTCCTATTTTGGCTGGGTAGATGGCCAGTTTAAAATGCTGGAAGCAATGGAACTTGACCACAGTATTCTGGCAAAGCTGGGAAGTACAATCAGCTGGCTCTTTATTCCTCTTGGCTGGGGAGACTGGAAGTCTGCAGTGGCAGCGATTACCGGACTGGTAGCAAAAGAAAATGTAGTTGGAACCTTCGGTGTGCTCTATGGATTTGCGGAAGTTGCAGAGGATGGCACTGAAATCTGGGGTACTCTCGCCGGAAGTATGACAGCAGTTGCTGCCTATTCCTTCCTGGTGTTTAATCTTCTCTGCGCTCCATGCTTTGCAGCCATGGGTGCAATTAAGCGGGAGATGAATAGTGCCAGATGGTTCTGGTTTGCAGTGGGATATCAGACACTTCTTGCATATGTAGCAGCGCTTTGCGTATATCAGGTAGGAACCTTAATCACAACCGGATCCTTTGGATTCTTTACAGCAGTAGCATTTGTACTGATTGCAGTTTTCATTTATCTGCTTGTCAGACCTGAAAAAGCAGCAGGAAGAGCAAAGATAAAATTAACAAGCGCTGCCGGTACCAAATAAAACGGCAATCATAAATGAGCCTGCATAGATAATGCAGGCTCAAGATATCAGGAGGTATTATATGGGAACATTTGCAGTTGCAGCAGTTGTCATCGGAGTGGTGGCATTGATTATAAGAAACATGATTCGGGATAAGAAAAACGGAAAATCCATTCAGTGCGGCGGGCAGTGCAAAGACTGCGGAGGACATTGCCATTAACACACGGATCTTTAAAATTCCTGCAGTCTTATGCTTATAAATGGAGGTGGAGAAATGGAAATGCACACAAATATTACGGATAAGAGAAGAGCACCTGATTCCAGAAGTTATCACAGAAACAAGATGCAGAAGGAGCTGATTATTGAAAGACTGAAGGGAAAAGGCTGCAGAATCACGAAGCAGCGGCTCACACTTTTGGATATCATTCTGGAGCATGAGTGCTCCAGTTGTAAGGAAATCTATTACAAAGCCACCAGAGTTGACGAGAGCATCGGTGCAGCAACCGTCTATCGTATGGTGAATGTATTAGAGGAAATAGGAGCGATCAGCAGAAAGAATATGTATAAGATCGCTTATTCAGATAGCTGCTCCATGGAGGATGCCTGTACGGTTGTTCTGGATGACGAGACTACTTATCACCTTTCAGCAAAAAAATGGAACTCTGTTGTCCGTGCGGGATTATCAGCCTGCGGATATCTGGACAATCAGAAGATCTCTTCCATTTCTATAAAACCTTGTGAATGTGAAAATGCCGGTTGTTACTAATTTTGAGTTAGATTGAACTAACTAATAAAGCGGGTATAAAAGAGTATGAAAAATAAGTCAGGATTTGAGTTATACAATAATGGAATTGATTATCATGAAATCATTGAATGCATCGTTAGTGCGTTAGACGCCAAAGATCCTTATACTGCGGGGCATTCTCAAAGGGTCAGCGATATGGCGCTGGCCCTTTCCGGGTTTTTAAAACTTGAGAGAGAAGAAACAGAACGGATTCACATTGCCGCTCATCTTCATGATATCGGCAAGATTGGAGTTCCTGACGCAGTATTAAACAAACCCGACAGGCTTTCTCCTGATGAATGGACAGCCATGAAAAAGCATCCACAGACTGGCGCCCAGATTCTAAGCAAGTCCCGTCATTTAAATGAACTGAAGGACATTGTTCTTCACCATCATGAACGGTATGACGGGAAAGGGTATCCTTACGGACTGAAGGGGGAGGAGATTCCTCTGGGTGCAAGAATTATTTCAGTCTGTGATTCCATCGATGCCATGACTTCTGACCGGGGATATCGGGACGCGTATTCTCTCAAGTATTGCTATGAGGAAATAAAGCGGAATCTGGGCATTATGTACGATCCTGTAATTGGCACCATGGCATTGGAACGGTGGGAGGAATTAACTGGATATACAGGTACCTCATGTAACCTTAAGATAAATCATTGTGAAATTTGATGGTTGTTATTCTGATAAAATCGTGCTAACCTAGGTAGAAGTGGAATATTTATCCATAATAATCAGCAAAGGATTTGAATGAATGATCAGGAAACAGAGTCATGCAGGTACCGTAGGAATTATAGCATTTCTGACAGCTGTTTTTATGCTGACAGGAACTATAGCTGCACTGGCAGATGATGCTTCTAAGTTTGTGCCCGGAACGAAGATTAACGGAGTTTTGGTGGGTGGAATGACTGTAGAGGAGGCAAAGGTACAGATAGAGGGTTTTTATGGAAGAGAGTATCAGCTCACCATAAAGGAAAAGGGAGATATTTCTGAATGTATTAAGGGATCGGATATCCAGTATCGGGTGGAGATTACAGATGGACTTCAGAATATACTGGCCCAGCAGAATAAAGACGGACGGATCGCCGGTCCGGATATCGACAACAGCAGTATCCTTAAGAGTACGGTTACCTATCAGGAGGAAAAGCTGAAGGAACGGCTGGATTCTCTTGCCTGTGTAAGCAGTAAGGATATTGTAGTAACACAGAATGCAACGATCTCACAGTGGCAGGAGGGACAGCCCTTCACTATCATTCCTGAGATTCAGGGGAACAGCGTGAACAGAAAGAAACTGGAGGATGCGGTACGTGGGGCATTGGCAAAGGAGACCGGGCAGATCAGCCTGGAGGAAACGGGGTGTTACGATACTGTAACCGTTACGTCCCAGGATCCTGATCTGGCAGCCAGATGTGCAGCCTTAAATCAGATCAGGGAGATGAATGTTACATATCTGTTTGGGAATCAGTCGGAAGTGCTGTCTGGAGATCAGCTTTGTACATGGATAGAAGGTGCGGATCAGGCCGGAATTCATATAAGCCCCTCAAAGGCTGCAGAATATATTCAGTATCTTGCTCAAAAGTATGATACAGCAGGTAAACCCCGCCCGTTTAAAGCTGCTGACGGCAGGGATCTGGCTGTTTCCGGTGCATATGGCTGGCGGATCAATCAGGAAGCAGAGATCCAGGCTCTTATTGCTATTGTACAAAGCGGACAGAGTCAGGAGAGAACACCCCAGTACAGCCTTGCAGCAGCTGACCGCAATGTAGACTGGGGAAATACCTATGTGGAAGCGGATATGGCAGCCCAGCATGTTTATCTGTATCAGAATGGAACTGTGGTATGGGATTCACCCTGCGTAACGGGCAATGTAGCAAAGAAGCTTACCACTCCGGAAGGCATTTATACCCTTAATTATAAGCAGACAGACCGTATTCTGCGCGGGGAGAAGAAGCCGGATGGGACCTATGAATATGAAAGTCATGTGGATTACTGGATGCCATTTAACGGAGGGATCGGGTTTCATGATGCTAACTGGAGAAGCAAATTTGGTGGAACCATTTATCAGACCAGCGGCAGTCATGGCTGCATCAACCTTCCGCCTAAGAAGGCAAAGGCTCTTTACCAGCTGATTTACACTGGGATACCGGTTATCTGCCATTATTAATAAAAGCTGTCTTATGGCCTGTTTAAATAGGCGGATAAGACGGCTTTTTTCATGCTCTTATTATTCTGGGGAACAAAATACAATAACCTTTTGTGGTGTAATTTCAGCAGGCGTGCTGGCAGATGCAGACGTGTACAGAAAAAAGAGATAGTGTCCTCCCGGATTATATAGATAATACTGTCCGTTTGTCATAAGAATCTCAGTGCTTCCGTCTGCAGGGATGTTCAGCCTGATTGTCTGATCCGTATTTAATAAATCATCATCAAAGTAATCCAGTGCGGCCATTGAGCCGTCTCTGTTTGGCGCCAGAACAACGGCCTGATACTGGGGCGGATAGATTAAGGGAACCGGAACACTGGTGTCGTATATACCGATTACCGGTTCACCAGGACGGAAAGTATGCTGTTCCAGTACAAAGGTCTGAAGGTTTACGACAAAATTAATCTGCCCCTGGCTTTGGGCGGTGACGGATAAAAGCACGGAGCAGCTTTGGCCGGTAACTGAGGTTTGAAAGGGAGTGAGGGAATTGACAACTCCGTATACAGATAAATAATTAGCCATGGTTTGGTTCTTTCCAATTGTTCTTATCCATATCATATGAAGGGCGTGAAGTCAATATGAATTTTGTGGATATATGAGGGCGAATCGTAATAAAAAAGTCAAGAAATATACCATAAATGTTTAGACATATTTCGCGGTTTTACGATATAATAATACATGAATAAAAAGGCTAGTTAAGAGGTAGGAAATAAATGGATAAGCAAAAACCCCACAGCAGGAAGAAAAAGTCATTGGGAATCGGTGGGCTGGCTGTAATTGGAGGCGGGTCCGTTGCCGTAGTCGCATTAATTGCTGCGCTTACATATTTACAGATCGGCAGACAGTATAAAGAGGTGTTCTTCCCCAACACCATTATCAATGGTATGGATGTATCCAAAAAGTCCATTGATGAGGTTAAGAAGATGGTTTCTGCCGGAATTGACGGATATCAGCTTAGTATTAAGGAGCGGGGTGACAATACCGAGATTATAAAAGGCAGCGAGATCGGTATGGAGGCGGTATTTGACGGAAGTGTGGAAAAGCTTTTGGAAGAGCAGAAACCACTTCAATGGGGGAAGCATATCAGGAATTTTCAGAATTTTGATATAGGGACTCTGGTTGAATATAATCAGGATCAGTTTGATAAGGCTGTGTCTAAGCTGTCCTGTTTTCTGGAAGATAATATAAAGGAACCAAAAAACGCCGGAATTTCCCAGTACGAGTCAGGGAAAGGATATCATATTGAAGCAGCAGATGAAGGGAATCGACCGGACCCGGATAAGGTCAGGACTCTGATATCATCTTCCGTCATGGAATTAAAGCCTGAAGTTTCCCTGGAGGAAGGCGATGCATATGTAAAACCTCAGATTACGTCAGACGATCCGGATCTGGTCAGTCAGGTACAGGCCTTAAACCGATTTGTCAATGTTAAAGTTACATATGAGTTCGGAGATAAAAAAGAGATATTAAACGGAGATACCATATCCAAATGGGTTGGAATCGGAGAAGACGGCAAGGCCTATGTAAGCAGTTCTGGGATAACGGCCTTTGTAAAGGACCTGGCTGCCAGATATGATACGGCATACAAGGCCAAGGTTCTTAATACATCCTATGGAAAGACAGTAAAGATAACCGGAGGAAGCTATGGCTGGAAGATCGACCAGAGTGGGGAAGCGGATGCACTGGCAGAGATTATTCGTTCAGGAGAAAGCCAGGAACGGGTGCCGGTATTCAAACAGAAAGCTGCCAGCTTCGGGGAGAATGATTATGGGAATACCTACGTGGAAGTAAATTTAACGGCCCAGCATTTATATTTCTATAAAGATGGGAAACTGGTCCTTGATACTGATTTCGTATCAGGTAATGAATCAAAGGGCTGGTCAACACCAGCGGGCGTTTATTCACTTACATATAAGCAAAAGGATGCGACTTTAAAAGGAGAGGATTACGCAACTCCGGTTGCTTACTGGATGCCCTTTAACGGCAATATCGGGTTTCACGACGCAACATGGAGAAAACAGTTTGGAGGAAGCATTTTCAAGACCAGTGGTTCTCATGGCTGCGTAAACCTTCCGCCGGTAATGGCAAAGACTCTTTTTGAGAATATTCCGGCTAAAGTCCCGGTACTCTGCTATCATTTACCTGGTACAGAATCAAAGACAACTTCGAGTGGAACCGTGAAGAACCCAGGTATTACACCGACAACAGGGACCACGACGACCACAGCACCGACGACAGCAGCGCCAACGACAGCAGCACCGACAACAGCACCACCACCGACGACAGCAGCACCTACAACGGCAGTGCCGACCACAGCACCGACGACCACAGCAGCCACAACTCCATCCCCACAGGAAGGACCCGGGGGAGACAACCCGCAGGAGGAAGCTGGTCCGGGAGTTTCCCAGTCCACAGGTAAGAAAAAGAAAGGCCCGGGTATGAAATAAGGAGATTGATGATCAATGCTTGATAAAGAAACCTTTGTTCCAATACAGTTTTTTAAAAAAGAGGCTTACACAGGAAGTATGAACGGAATGCGGTACCGGATTAAGAAGGAAGAAGAAGGACTTGAAGCAGCCGTATATCCGCAGCCATTCTGTTACGAAGCAACTCCCGATGAGAAAAAGATCAAAGCAGTTTTTCCCTTTTCAGTGGAGGGAAGGGAGCAGGCGATTAACTGGATCAATGAGCAGTATGTAGAGAAACAGGATCTTTGGGCTGTTGCGGACCGAAAATAAAAAAGCACAAATTAAGAATAAAGAGAAGCTGTCTTGTCACCTGACAATTGGTTGACAAGGCAGCTTCTTTGTGTTAAATTCAGGAATAGAAAAGGAAGGAGATGGCAGCTGCGGAGCCATTAAAAAAGGGATTGATCAATTAAAAAATGAATGGAGAATATGAGATGAATCATCTGTTTAAAACCAGGCTGCATGCAGCCACTTTTGTACTGATACCGGCATGCATCGGAATCAACTATTTAGGAAAACTTTTTGCCTCTGTTTTAAAACTCCCCCTTTGGCTGGATTCTATCGGAACCTGTATCGGAGGTGTACTTGGAGGTCCCATAATCGGAGCTGTCTGCGGAGCAGCAAATAATTTGATTTTTGGTTTTACTACTGGTGACTCCATCACTTTGGTCTATGCTCTGACCAGTCTGGGAATTGGAGCAGCAGTAGGAATTATGGCAAGGCTTGGACATATGGAAAAGATTTTGGGAGCGATTCTGACAGCAGTAGCAGCAGGACTTACGGCAGTTATTATCTCCACTCCTTTAAATGTTATATTCTGGGGCGGCGCAACCGGCAACGTTTGGGGAGACCTTGTGTTTGCATGGTCCCAGTCGGCTGGCCTGTCTGTATTTTTCGGTTCATTTCTTGATGAACTGGTGGTGGATGTACCGGACAAACTGATTACAGTCCTCATTGTTTTTGCTATAGTGAAAGGACTGCCAAAGAAGCTCACTTCTCTTTACGATGTTAATGATGAGGTGGAAAGTCTGGATTAAGAAAGGGTTAATTCTTATGAAAAGTATCAGTCTCTACGTAGATAAAGACAGTTTTTTAACCAGGCTTCACCCCTTTGCTAAACTGGTTTATATACTGGCAGCCATCAGTGTGCCTCTCATTGGAGGCGCGCTGTGGATGTTCGGGATGTTTTTGGTGATCAGTCTGGGCCTTTTGATCAGCGGAGGAATCCTTAAAAAGGTTTTTCCGCTGATTGCATTTTCATTTACCATTCTTATCACAATTTTTCTCATCCATGGTTTGTTTAATAAGGAAAATGCAACTCTTCTGTTTCAGATCGGAGGTCTGTCCTTTTACAGGGAAGGCCTTCTTTATGCATGCCGGATCGGACTGAATATTTTAAATATGCTTCTTGCTTTTTCAGCCTTTGTTCTCACAACCAAACCGGCAGATCTGGTGGATGATCTGGAACAGGCGGGGTTTTCTCCCAGATTTGGATATATGATCACCTCTGTCTTTCAGATCATTCCTCAGATGATGGGAACCATGAACACTATTTTAGATGCGCAGAGAAGCCGTGGAATGGAAACCGAGGGAAGTCTGTTTACCAGGGCCAAGGCATTTATCCCTCTTATTTCCCCTGTAGTCAGCAGTTCTCTCATTAATACCAGGGAACGGGCCATTGCCCTTGAGGTAAGGGGATTTGGTTCGAAAAATAAAAAAACATTTTTAAAAGAGCACCGGTTTTTTGGAAGCGACAAAGGGTTTATGTTAATTATGACTCTGTTGATTGCTGCCTCGGCTGTATGGAGGATCTTATATGGCATTCATTGAAGTGAAAGGTTTAAAATATAAATATCCTCACACCAGTAAACTGGTTCTTAACGGAATTGATTTTGAAGCGGATAAGGGAGAGTTTATAGGAATCATAGGGGAAAATCAGGCTGGGAAAAGCACTTTGTGCCAGGCATTTTCCGGGCTGGTTCCTACGATGTTCAGGGGAGCATATGGAGGAAAGGTACTCATTGACGGAGTGGAAGCATCAAAAGTACCAATTGCAGTTCTTTGTCAAAAAGTGGGTCTTGTGTTTCAGAATCCATTTAATCAGATGTCCGGTGCAAAGGATACGGTTTTTGAAGAAATCGCTTTTGGTCTTCAGAATTTAGGAATTCCAAGGGAAGAGATCGGAAAAAGAGTGGAAAAAGCATTAATGCTTTTGGATATTATTAAATATAAGGAAAGAAATCCCTTTGATCTATCCGGAGGGCAGATTCAGAGAGTGGCTATTGCCAGTATTCTTGCCATGGAACCTGAGGTTCTGGTACTCGATGAGCCTACATCCCAGCTGGATCCTCAGGGCAGTGAGGCAGTGTTTCAAGTGATCGAAAAGCTGGCAAAGACTGGAATCACGATCATTATGGTGGAACAGAAGATGGAGAAGATGGCAGCCTATTGTGATAAGATCTTACTGCTTCATCGGGGAACACAGGTGGCTTATGATGTTCCGGAGCGTATCTTTTCCAGAGATGATTTAAGTAAGCTGGGAGTGGAGCCTCCCATATACACCCAGGTTTCCAAAGCGCTCTTAGTGAACAGGAAAGAGGGGGAGGAGCTTATTTACCCGGTAACTTTGAAACAGATAGAAAAGCAAAAGGATCAATTTCCATTGATACGGTTGGGAAGAGTAAGAGAAAGAAATAGTGAGAAACAGGATAAGGATGTATTTTCTATCAAAGATCTGGCCTTTTATTATGTACCTGGAGTTCCGGTAATTGATGATCTCACACTTAATCTGGATATGAGACCGACTGCAGTGATCGGGCAGAACGGCGCTGGAAAAACAACTCTGGTTAAGCTGCTGAAGGGGCTGCTAAAACCAAAGGCAGGAACTGTGATGCTTGAAGGGGAGGATATTTCCGGACGGACCGTGGCTCAGCTTGCGAAAAAGGTAGGATATGTATTTCAAAATCCGGATGACCAGATCTTTAAAAATCAGGTTCTGGAAGAGGTAATGGTAGGTCCCTTAAATATCGGTATGACAAGAAAAGAGGGGGAAGAGCGTGCAAGAGAGGCTCTTGAGATGGTAGGACTTCTCCATGCGGCAAAAGAAAATCCCTATGATCTGGATTTGTCTGAACGAAAGATGGTGGCTATTGCCTCAGTAGTGGCTATGGATCCAGAGGTGCTTATATTAGATGAGCCCACCATCGCGCAGGATGCCAGGGGAAGGGAAGTACTGGGGCAATTAATCCATACCATGGAAGAAAAAGGAAAATTTGTACTGGCGATCCTTCATGACATGGATTTCGCTGCCCGGTATTTTAAACGGGTTATTGTTATGACAGGGGGGAAGGTGATTGCAGACGGACCGGGAGAACAGGTTTTTTATGAGAAAGACACTCTTAGGAAAGCCCGGTTGGAACCGCCTCACGTCACAAGACTTTGTGAAATTCTTGGTTACGAAGGCGCATTTTTGACAACAGAGGACATCAGAAAATAAGGCAGGTGTAATAAGACGTGGATGGCAGCAGAAGAAGAAAGAAAATAATGGAACTGTTAACGGAGGAAGGTAAACCCATATCAGGCGGGGACTTAGCCCAGAGACTTGGCGTCAGCAGACAGGTGGTTGTTCAGGACATTGCACTTTTGCGGGCGGAAAATAAAACAATCATGTCAACCAATAAAGGCTACCTCCTTCAACAGGAAAAAGAAGAGATGAAACACTCCTGTATAAGAGTTTTTCAGACCAGTCATAAGACGGAGGATACATTAGATGAACTGAATACCATTGTTGATTATGGCGGAAGAATCAGAAATGTGTTAATTGAACATCAGTTATATGGACAGATAGAGGTGGATTTAATTATCAATAATCGTCTGGATGCTGCGGAGTTTATGCAGCGTATGAAATATTCCAAAGACCAGCCTTTAAATGTGCTGACAGGAGGCTGTCATTATCATACCGTAGAAGCAGACTCAGAGAAAAATCTGGATTTTATTGAGGAAGAATTAAAAAATAAAGGCTATCTGATCTAGGATAAGACGTTTCCCCCCTTTTCGAATCGTTTGAAGTATGATATGATATTGTATTATTGAAGTGACTGATATGGAGGAAGAAAGATGGAAGATAACAAAGAAGAAGTAATTTCTAAAAACTTTATTGAGCAGGAGATAGACAAGGATCTTTCAGACGGCGTTTATAACCATGTGCAGACCAGATTTCCGCCGGAGCCAAACGGTTATCTGCATATTGGACATGCCAAATCCATCCTGTTAAACTATGGCCTGGCAAAAAAGTATGGCGGAAAATTCAACCTCCGTTTTGATGATACAAACCCCACAAAAGAAAAGACAGAATTTGTGGAATCCATTATTGAGGATGTTAAATGGCTGGGTGCAGAATTTGATGACAGGCTTTACTTTGCTTCTAACTACTTCCAGGAGATGTATGATTGTGCAGTTCTTTTAATAAAGAAAGGAAAGGCATTTGTCTGCGATTTAACTGCCGAAGAGATCCGGGAATACAGAGGGGATTTTAAAACTCCAGGTAAGGAGAGCCCCTACAGAAACCGGAGTGTGGAAGAGAACTTAAGGCTGTTTGAAGAGATGAAAGACGGAAAATACAAAGACGGCCAGAAAGTATTAAGAGCCAGAATTGATATGTCATCTCCCAACATCAACATGCGTGATCCGGTTATCTACCGCGTGGCGCGTATGACACATCATAATACCGGAGATACATGGTGTATCTACCCCATGTATGATTTTGCCCATCCAATTGAAGATGCCATTGAACATATTACACATTCCATCTGTACCCTGGAATTTGAAGATCACAGACCGCTGTATGACTGGGTGGTAAAAGAATGTGAATTTGAAAATCCGCCCCGTCAGATTGAATTTGCCAAGCTTTATTTAACCAATGTAGTTACTGGAAAGCGTTACATTAAAAAGCTTGTAGAGGATAAGATTGTTGACGGCTGGGAGGATCCAAGACTGGTATCTATCGCAGCGTTAAGAAGAAGAGGGTATACTCCGGAATCGCTTCGCATGTTTGTTGATTTAGTAGGTGTTTCCAAGGCTAACAGCTCTGTGGATTATGCAATGCTGGAATACTGCATCAGGGAAGACTTAAAGCTGAAACGGCCCAGAATGATGGCCATTTTAGATCCCATTAAACTGGTAATTGATAATTATCCGGAAGATACCGTGGAGTATCTGGATGTTGCCAACAATATGGAGAATCCGGAACTGGGCGGCAGAAAGGTTCCTTTTGGAAAAGAACTTTATATTGAACGGGAAGATTTTATGGAAGAGCCGGTTAAGAAGTACTTCCGTTTATTCCCAGGCAATGAAGTGCGTCTCATGAACGCTTATTTTGTAACCTGTACAGGCTGCGAAAAGGATGAGAACGGCAATGTTACCGTTGTTCACTGTACCTATGATCCCGAGACCAAGAGCGGGTCTGGATTTGAGGGCAGAAAGGTGAAAGGAACCATTCACTGGGTAGCTGCTTCAACAGCTGTAGAAGCGGAGTGCCGTTTGTATGAGAACATCGTGGATGAAGAAAAAGGGAAGTTAAACGAAGATGGAAGCTTAAATTTAAATCCTAATTCCCTGACTGTTTTAAAACACTGTTATGTGGAGCCAAGCTTTGAAGGAGCCAGGGCATATGACAGCTTCCAGTTTGTTAGAAACGGATACTTCTGTGTTGACTGCAAGGACAGTGCGCCGGAGCATCTGGTATTCAACCGGATCGTATCCTTAAAGAGTTCCTTTAAAATTGCAAAATAGTACAGCTCAACAAAAATGCCGCATGACCGAAAAAAGAGGGACGTGGGGCATTTTTCCTATCCGGTAAAGGAGGAATGTTACTTTCATGGAACTGATGATACCTTTAAAGAATCAGCCGGGCCTGCCTTATTACAGTCAGATTTACACTTACATTAAGAATGAAATTGTAAAAGGAAATTTAAGACCGGCTGACCGCCTCCCCTCCACCAGACAGCTGGCGGAGCATTTAAAAGTCAGCAGAAGTACCACTCAGATGGCCTATGAGCAGCTTTTATCAGAAGGATACATTGAGTCGGTTCCCTGCCGCGGTTATTTTGTACTGAAGATAGACGGACTCATTCATACCGGTCAGGAGAACAAAAGCCAGTTTTCTTTTTTTACTGATCCAATAGAGGGAACGGGCAGAAAGAAGGACTGGAGCGTGGATTTCTCCCCAAGAGGAATTGATCTTTGCAATTTTCCTTTTAACGCATGGAGGCGTATATCTAAGAATACGCTGATCGATGACAACAGAGAGATGTTTGCAGCTGGAGACCCCCAGGGGGAATACTTATTTCGGGAGGCAATCCGCTCCTATCTTCATTCAGCCAGAGGGGTCAATTGTGTGCCGGAACAGATCATAGTTGGGGCGGGAAGTGAATATCTGCTGATGCTGTTATCCCAGATTCTGGGGCGGGACAGGATCATTGCCATGGAAAACCCCACTTACAGACAGGCATACCGGGTGTTTAACAGTCTGCAGTACAAGGTGGTTCCAGTTGATATGGATCAGTCCGGAATGGATGTCCGGGTTCTGGAAAAAAGCGGAGCGGATATCGCTTATATTATGCCTTCCCATCAGTATCCCACAGGTATTATTATGCCTGTAAAACGAAGACAGGAGCTGCTTGCCTGGGCTTATGAGCGGGAGGACCGGTATTTAATTGAAGATGATTATGACAGTGAGTTCAGGTATAAAGGAAAACCAATTCCAGCCCTGCAGGGTATGGATGACAGGGACCGGGTTATCTACTGCGGAACCTTCTCTAAATCTATTGCTCCTGCCATTCGTGTCAGTTATGTGGTATTACCCAGACCGCTTTGCCGGATTTATCAGAAACGGATCAGTTTCTATGCTTCCACCGTTTCCAGAATTGACCAGAATATTCTTTACCAGTTTATGTCTGAAGGTCATTATGAGCGTCATTTAAACCGGATGAGAGCAGTTTACAAAGCCAAGCATGATCTGCTGACTGCAGGTTTAAAGTCCTTTGAAGACCAGTTTACAATTGAAGGGGAACACGCAGGACTTCATCTGCTGCTAACTGACAGGAAGGGAAGAAGCGAGGAAGAGCTGGTGGCAAAAGCAGAAGCGAAAAACGTTAAGGTATATGGTCTGTCAGGGTACTTTATTCACAAGGAGCATAATAAATACCCGCCAACCGTCATAATTGGGTTCGCTAATCTGACAGAGACACAGATACAGACAGGAATTGCTCTTTTAAAAGAAGCCTGGTCAGTTAACGGCAGTAAGGAGGGGATGTTGTGAAAGAAAATTACAGGATCGGAGTAACCATTGCCCTGGTATTCGTTCTGATGTTTCTCCTAAGCATTGCGGGAACTCTAAGAAACAGTAAGGAAGCAAAGAGTAAGGAGACGAAGCTTTCACAGATAAAGGTCCAGGATGCACCGGCGAAAAAACGGGAAGTTGTGGAAACAGCGGATGTGCTGGTTTCTCTGACTGAGGCTGACCTGGAGTATTTAAAAGGGCTTGAGGGCTGTTTTAAAGATGGAGATTTGGAAGGCGCAGCAAGGCTGGTAGAGACCAATGGAGAATCCTTTCATGAATTTCCCTGTATGTATTCTGAGGGAGAAATGAAACGTGAGATAACAGATGGTACAGGAATTGTTTTCTTAAAGCCGGCAGTTGTATTTTATGGAGATTTTAAAGATGGAGTACCAGAGGGAACTGCTTGTGCGATATCGGTTCTTCAGCTGGAAGAAGGTAAACGATATGACTATTCTTATGGAACCTGGAAGAACGGGACGATGAACGGCAGCGGAGAATGCGGTTACCGTTATTATGATGGTGTGAAAGAAGATATTACTGTGAAAACTTCAAAAAGCGGAATGTTTCAGGAAGATATCATGCAGGGAGACATCACATATTCCAGTACCAACAGGCAGGGAGAGACGGCTGTCTGGAAGTTTCCGGTTTCTGACGGGGTGATCGTATTAAACGACCGGTGGATTAAAGGAACTGATGAAAATGGGAAGGTAATCTATAAACTTCTGGCCAACGGCGAAAAGGACCACGCCTATACACTGAGCGAACTTGCAACAGGTGAGGCGAGATGGAAAAACTTAATCCTGTTCACCGGCAAAAAACGAGGAGGCATTAAGCAGTGAATCAGGAGATAATCGATCGTCTGGCAGTCATCACCGATGAGGAACGGGAAATTATAAACGGCCGGACGGAAATTGACCGGAAACGTTATACAGAGGGACGGGAACTGGTGATTGACAGTAAGAAAATGCTGGAACATGGGAAGATGATACGCATCAGACCTCATACCAGATTTGTACATTTTCCAAAACATAAACACAATTATATAGAAGTAATTTATATGTGTCAGGGAGAAACCACACACCGCATTGACGGGGAAGAGGTGGTTTTAAAGACAGGGGAGCTGCTATTTTTAAACCAGCATGCAGCACAGGAAATCCTTCCGGCAGGACAAAGAGATATTGCAGTTAATTTTATTATTCTTCCTGAGTTTTTTGATACGGCATTTCAGATGATGGGGGAGGAGAAAAACCTTTTAAGAGATTTTCTGGTGGGGAGTTTGTGTTTTGATCCCCGTTATGCAAGTTACCTGCATTTTCAGGTGGCAGACGTTCTTCCTGTGCAGAATCTGGTGGAGAATATGGTCTGGACTCTGCTCAATGACCAGCCTAATAAAAGAAGCATCAATCAGGTTACCATGGGGCTTTTGTTTCTCCAGCTGATGCATTTTACGGACAAGATCAGTCATACCACAGAAAGCTTTGACCAGAAGCTGACGTTCCAGGTTTTAAAGTTTATTGATGAAAACTATAAGGATGGAGAACTGACGGAACTTGCAGCCAGATTAAACTACAACATATACTGGCTGAGCAGGGCGGTAAAACGTCTGACTGGCCGGACTTTTAAGGAACTGATACAGATTAAAAGGCTGAATCAGGCATCTTTTCTTCTACTTAATACCAGACTTTCCATTACGGATATATCAATTGCGGTAGGTTATGATAATACCAGCTATTTTCATCGTATTTTTCGTAATTACTATGGCATGTCTCCAAAAGAATACAGGGATAAGAACTTGGTTGTGCCATTTTCAGATGGGAAGAGATAGGGATTTTGGACTGTTCTTGGTTTCGATTTAAAACTTTAATCACAGCATTAAAAGTGAAGAAAAGAAAACAAAGTTTATGAATTAAAAAGTTATATTTCTGTAATAATAAAAAACATTTCTGCATATACTTGGTTATATATGGTAATAAAAAAACATTTGTAAAGGAGAGGACCAATATGCCAAGAGGAGTTAGAAAAACAGCACTGGAAAAACTTCAGGAAGAATTAAAGGAAGTGCAGGAATCCATTCAGCAATATAAGGATTGTCTTGTTACATTAGATGAAAAGGAAAAAGATATACAGGATAAAATAAAACTGGAACAGTTTAAGGAAGTATCCACAATACTGGACGAGCATGAGATGTCAATTATGGATTTAAAAGAATTACTTATTTCTTCCAAAACTGATTAAGGAATAGATAATAGTCGGCTGGAATATGCAAATAAGGACGCAGTTTTTATTAAACAGCGTCCTTATTTTTTATTGGAATATCCGTTATGATAGAAGAAGAGATGAGGGTATCCCTTTATGCCCAAAAAGCATGGGCAATAATAATGAAACACCCTGCGGGTATCCCTTTATGCCAAAAAAGCATGGGCAATAATAATGAAACACCCTGCGGGTATCCCTTTATGCCCAAAGTACATGGGCAATAATAACGAAAGGAGTGTGGTGTGATGGAGAACTATTTTCTTGCTGTGGACATAGGCGCTTCCAGTGGCCGTCATATACTTGGATTGGTAAAGGAAGGCAGGATTGTTCTGGAGGAGATTTACCGTTTTGAAAATGGAATGAAGCAGGAACAGGGGCACTTATCCTGGGATGTAGCCTCCTTGTTTGCAGAAATAAAAGAAGGACTGAAACAGTGCGCAAAACTGGGGAAGATACCGGTCAGTATGGGAATTGATACCTGGGCAGTGGATTTTGTTCTTCTTGATGAGAATGACAGCATACTTGGAAGGGCAGCAGGATACCGGGATGATAGGACATCGGGTATGGATGAAGCAGTATATAAAATTATTTCCCAGAATGATCTATACAAACGAACCGGAATCCAGAAGCAGATTTTTAATACGGTTTATCAGCTTATGGCGGTTAAGGAGAAGGAACCGGAGTTGATGGAGAGAGCCAAAACTTTCCTTATGATTCCCGATTATTTTAACTTTCTTTTAACTGGAGTAAAAAAGCAGGAATATACCAATGCTACCACCACCCAGCTGGTCAGTCCTGTGACGGAGAACTGGGATTATGAACTGATCCGCATGCTTTCTTATCCGGAAAAGCTGTTTGTTCCCCTTTCCATGCCTGGAACCAGAGTAGGGCAGTTTACAGAAGATATTGCAAAAGAGGTAGGATTTTCCTGTTCGGTGGTATTACCTGCCACACATGATACCGGTTCTGCAGTCATGGCTGTTCCTAAAGTTCCTGAGAAGGATGATTCTCAGGAGGATATTCTCTATATCAGTTCAGGTACATGGTCTTTAATGGGAACCGAACTTCTGGCTGCGGACTGTTCAGAGGAAAGCATGGAGGCTAATTTTACCAATGAAGGCGGATACGATTACCGTTATCGGTATTTAAAGAACATCATGGGTCTTTGGATGATTCAGTCCGTGAAAAAAGAACTGGCAGAAAGAGGAGAAACATATTCCTTTGGTGAGTTGTGTGATCTGGCATCAAAAGAGACGATTTCTTCCTTGGTTGACTGCAATGACAGCAGTTTTCTGGCGCCGGAAAGTATGATAAAAGCAGTTGTGGATTTCTGCAGAAGCAAAGAAATGCCTGTTCCTGAAAGTGCCGGAGAGATTGCTGCTGTGATTTATAACAGTCTTGCAGTATGCTATAAAGAAACGGCAGCAGAACTGGAATCCATTACAGGTAAAACATACACAAACCTTCACGTAGTCGGCGGCGGTTCCAATGCAGCCTACTTAAATGAATTGACTGCAAAACAAACGGGTAAAACTGTTTTTGCCGGGCCAGGAGAAGCAACAGCTATCGGAAATTTGCTGGCACAGATGATTGCTTATGGGGAATTTAAGGATTTAAAAGAAGCAAGAGAATCAGTTTACCAGTCATTTGCTGTGAAAGAATATAAACCGGTGTGACCGGCTTTGTAAAGGAGAAGGAACTATGATCAGAAAATCATTTAAGATGTATCTGAATGAAGGAATGGCTGAAGAATATGAAATACGCCATAATCTGCTATGGCCGGAAATGAAAGAGATGATTCATGAATACGGCGGCCATAATTATTCCATATTTTTAGATGAAGAAACCAATGTGCTTTATGGATATATTGAAATAGAAGATGAGGACAAATGGGCCAGATCTGCAGATACACCAATTAACCGGAAATGGTGGGGCTATATGGCGGATATTATGAAAACCAACCCGGATAACAGCCCTGTTTCAGACGGGTTAAAACCGGTATTTCATTTAGACTGAGAAAAAAGAAAGGGAGAAAAAACTATGACAATCAAAGAAAAGTATGAGGCGGCAAGGGAAAGTTATAAAGCGGTGGGTGTTGATACGGACCAGGCACTTCTTGCACTGAAACAGATTCCTGTTTCCATGCACTGCTGGCAGGGGGATGACGTTACCGGATTTGACGGAGCAGGAGCATTATCAGGCGGAATCCAGACTACCGGAAATTATCCCGGACGGGCACGAGGTCCCAAAGAACTGATGGAAGACATGGACAAGGCGCTTAGCCTGATTCCTGGAAAACACAGAATTAATCTTCATGCAAGCTATGGAATTTTTGAAAAGGGAGAATGGGTTGACCGGGATGAACTTGAGCCGAAGCATTTTGCAAAATGGGTGGAATTTGCAAAGGAACGGGGGATCGGCATTGATTTTAACCCTACCTTATTCTCACACCCGAAGGCAGAGTCCGCGACCTTATCCAGTGAAGATCCCCAGATAAGGGAATTCTGGATCCGCCATGTACAGGCATGCATCCGTATTTCCCAGTATTTTGCTGAAGAGTTAAATACTCCCTGCACCATGAATATCTGGATACCGGACGGATTTAAGGATGTTCCCGCTGACCGCACATCACCAAGAGCAAGGCTAAAGGATTCCCTTGACCAGATCCTCTCCATGGATTACGATAAGTCTAAGGTATATGTTGCAGTGGAATCTAAGGTATTTGGTATCGGAATGGAAAGCTGTACGGTGGGATCTCATGAATTCTACATGAATTACGCATCAAAGAACGATATTCTCTGTCTCCTGGACAGCGGGCACTATCATCCAACAGAAGTGATTTCCGATAAGATCTCTTCCATGCTGTTGTTTTTTGATAAGGTGGCTCTTCATGTAACCAGATCAGTTCGCTGGGACAGTGATCATGTGGTATTGTTTGACGATGAGACGAAAGAGATTGCAAAAGAGATTGTGCGGGGCGGAGCAGACCGCGTCCTTTTGGCTCTGGATTTCTTTGACGCCAGCATCAACCGTTTAAGCGCCTGGGTAGTTGGAATGAGAAACATGCAGAAAGCTCTTTTAAATGCACTTCTGCTTCCCAATGAGAAGCTGGCTGCCTTACAGGAATCCCGTAACTTTACAGAGCTTATGATGCTTCAGGAAGAGTTAAAGCTCTATCCAATCGGCGATGTATGGAACTATTTCTGTGAGTTAAACGGAGTACCTGCAAAAGAAGACTGGTTTCCTCAGATAACTGCTTATGAAAAAGAAGTACTGGCAAACCGTAAATAGAGGAGAAAAAACATGAAGATATTAGATGCAGAATTTGTAAAAGGCTTTATCCGTATGTGTGACGATGGTTTTAATCAGAACTGGCACGAGAGAAACGGAGGAAATTTAAGTTACCGGATCAAGCCGGAAGAAGTGGAGTCTGTAAAAGAAGAATTAAACAGAAGTACTCCCTGGCAGCCAATCGGAACCGCAGTTAAGGATCTGGCAGGAGAATATTTTATGGTAACAGGAAGCGGAAAATATTTTCGTAATGTAATTCTGGATCCGGCTGCCAATACCTGTATCATAGAGCTGGACGAAGCTGGAGAAAATTACAGAATCTGCTGGGGACTGGTAAACGGCGGACGCCCCACAAGTGAGCTGCCCTCCCATTTAATGAATCATGAAGTGAAGAAGAACGCAACCAGCGGACTTCACCGTGTGATTTACCATGCGCATCCGGCCAATGTTATTGCATTGACGTTTGTTCTCCCTTTAGAGGATGGTGTGTTTACACGTGAATTGTGGGAGATGGCTACGGAATGTCCGGTTGTTTTCCCTGGCGGAGTAGGCGTTGTCGGCTGGATGGTACCAGGCGGTCGTGATATTGCAGTTGCAACCAGCGAACTGATGAAGAAATATGATGTTGCAGTATGGGCTCATCATGGACTCTTTGCTTCAGGAGAAGACTTTGACTTAACCTTTGGGTTAATGCATACAGTTGAAAAATCTGCGGAGATTCTTGTAAAGGTTTTATCGATCCGTCCTGATAAGCTGCAGACAATCACTCCTGATAATTTCAGGGATCTTGCCAGAGATTTTAAAGTCACTCTGCCGGAAGAGTTTCTTTACGAAAAATAGGTATGTTAAATATGGAAAAATGAATTGTTAACCAAATCACACTATATGGTTGACATTTCGAAAATCCCTTTGTATAATGATGAAAAATAACATCTTTATACAGGGGGATTTTTCATGAAACATTTAAAAACAAAAGATTTAACATTATGTGCTTTATTTGCAGCCCTCACCGCTATTCTGTCTCAAATATCAATACCCATCGGACCTGTTCCTGTTAATCTGGCTCATATATCCACCTTTTTAGCTGCCGGTTTGCTTGGATCAGGACTGGGCGCTCTCAGTCAGCTTATTTTCGTACTGCTGGGAGCGGCGGGGCTCCCGGTTTTTTCTGGATTTCATGGCGGACTAGGCAGGATTGCCGGTCCGACAGGAGGCTATATTATCGGCTATATTGTATCTGCTTACGTGACCGGCCGGATTTTGGAGCGATTTGGAAAACGGACCGTTCAGGCACTTGTGGTATCCATATTGTCCGGCTTTCTGGTTACCTACGTATTTGGGACCATTTGGTTTACTTTTATAACGCATACCTCTTTCTCGGCAGCACTTGGGCTTTGTGTGGTTCCGTTTTTGCCCGGGGATTTATTAAAGACATGCCTCGTCGTTGTTTTAGTGCGCCGGTTATATTCGGTGGTCCAGAGAATGCTGCAGTAGTAAGTCATGATAAAAAGGAGGTCTGTAATGACAGATACATATGATAATCTTTCAAAAGAGGATGCGCTTTCCATTCTCCTCATGCCGGATCAAGAGCTTCCAAAGCTTCTTGAAGCTGCATATAAGCTGAGAAAAAAGCATAAAGGGAACATGGTTGATATTCATCTTCTGACCAATGCACGCAGCGGAAACTGTTCACAGAACTGTGCTTATTGTGCCCAGTCCGGTCAGTCAAAGGCAGATATTGATACGTATCAGATGATTAATTATGATAAGCTTGTAAAAGACGGTTACATGGTAAAAGACAGGAAACTGGCACGCCACTGCATTGGTCTGAGTGGTATCCGTTTTTCTGATGAAGAGATTCTGGCATTTGCTAAAGAGATTAAAAGGCTTAAAAAGGAAACAGATACTCCGGTCTGCTGTTCCATTGGATTTCTCACCAGAGAGCAGGCACAAGTCTTAAAGGAAGCGGGTGTGGACAGAATCAACCACAACTTGAATACAGGCAGAAATTATTATCCGAATATCTGCACAACCCATACCTATGAGCAGCGGATCTCTAATATTAAGATGCTTAAAGAGATGGGATTTGAACTGTGCTGCGGCGGAATTGTGGGACTCGGAGAGAGTCCGGAAGATGTAGTGGACATGTTGTTTGAGATTCAGACGATAAGTCCAAAAGCAGTTCCGATTAATTTCCTGATTCCCATAAAAGGTACAGCAATGGAGAATCAGAGTACATCTGCTCTTACTTCTGAATACTGTTTAAAAGTTCTTTGCCTTGCCAGACTTTTAAATCCCAAATCAGATATCCGGTGCGCGGCGGGAAGGGAACTGTATTTAAAAGGAAAAGAAAAATGGATGTTTTATGCAGTTGATTCTGTATTTGCCTCCGGTTATTTAACCGCAGGCGGAGAGAGCATTGACAGTACTATAAAAATGATTCAGGAAGCCGGGTTTGAGTATTGTATTGAATCTTAATGAAATTAAAAAAGGAGTACATTCCTGGGCCGTCCTCAAGATATACTCCTTTGCCTGCATAATGCAGAAAATTTATTGTAATTCTTCTTCCACGATTGTGGTGGTATCATCAGAAGATCCGGTGGTGGCTTCTGGTGCCGCATCTGCAGCTGGTTGTCCTGATTCAGAAGCGGAATAATCCAGACCGCCGTCTTCTGTGATGTCAGAATCTTCTTCAGTATCTTCCTTTTCCATTGTAGAATCAAACATATCCTTGGCTGTATCAGCCACTGCAGAAGCTGCTTCCCTGGCTGTATCACTAACAATAGAAGCTGCATCCTTCATCATGTTTTTCGCCGCATTCGCTGCGTCTTTTGCTGCGTCTGCAATATCAGAGGCAGCCGTCTTCAGTTCATCTTTATTCGCGTGAAGAGAAACATAGCTGCGGTTCATCGTGCTGTCAATTTTGGAAATGTCATCATTCCCGTCATCTTCGAAATCATGGAAGTTTTCTTCCAGCTCCTTGTGGAAGGATTTGTATTTTGTAAAATAAGAGATGCCGGCGGCAACAGCACCGGCGATAGTGGCAAGTGCCACGAATTTCCCAAAACCATTACCTCTTTTTGCCATTTAAAACACTCCTTTCATTCTCCTACCTATTGTAATACGATCCCAAGAAAAAATAAAGGTATATAATAAGAAAATTTCTATAAACTATGTAAGTAACGGCGCAATCCGTTTAAATATGGTAAATATGTAAAAAAAATATAAAGTTAGCACTCAACTATTGACAGTGCTAATAATGAGTGATATAACATATTATGTGAATAAAAAATAACTTCTTTCTAAAGGCCATAAGAAAGAAATAATAAGAAGGTTATGAGGAGGAATTGCAATGAAATTAGTACCATTATTTGACAAAGTTGTGTTAAAACCGTTGGTTGCAGAGGAAACAACAAAGTCCGGTATTGTTCTGCCGGGTCAGGCAAAAGAAAAGCCGCAGCAGGCGGAAGTCATCGCAGTAGGACCTGGTGGTCTTGTAGACGGTAAGGAAGTTTCCATGCAGGTTAAGACAGGCGATAAAGTAATCTTCTCCAAATATTCAGGAACAGAGATTGAAACCGGAGAAGACGATGAGAAGTATGTAATTGTAAAGCAGAGTGATATTCTGGCAGTAATTGAATAAGTAACGTATTACAGCGTATTTTGATAAAAAGGTGTGATTTCCTTATATTAGATCACAAAATAAAGTTTAAACTGGAGGAATGAATCATGGCAAAGCAGATTAAATATGGCGTAGAAGCCAGAAAAGCACTTGAATCAGGAGTGAATCAGTTAGCAGATACCGTTCGTGTAACATTAGGTCCGAAAGGAAGAAACGTAGTACTTGATAAATCATTCGGAGCTCCGTTAATCACCAACGATGGTGTTACCATTGCAAAAGAGATCGAACTGGAAGATGCCTTTGAGAATATGGGTGCTCAGCTTGTAAAAGAAGTTGCAACTAAGACCAATGATGTTGCTGGTGACGGTACTACAACTGCAACTGTACTGGCTCAGGCTATGATTAATGAAGGTATGAAGAACTTGGCAGCCGGAGCAAACCCAATCGTATTAAGAAAGGGTATGAAGAAAGCAACAGAGGCTGCTGTTGAAGCAATCGCAAAGATGAGCGAGCCGATCAAAGGAAAAGCATCTATCGCAAGAGTTGCAGCAATTTCTGCAGCTGATGATGAAGTGGGAGAGATGGTAGCTGACGCTATGGAGAAGGTTTCCAACAACGGCGTTATCACTATTGAAGAATCCAAAACCATGAAGACCGAGCTGGATCTTGTAGAAGGTATGCAGTTTGACAGAGGATACGTTTCCGCTTACATGTGCACCGATATGGAGAAGATGGAAGCAAATCTTGACGATCCATACATTCTTATTACTGACAAGAAGATTTCCAGCATTCAGGAAATTCTTCCAGTATTAGAGCAGGTTGTTCAGTCCGGCGCGAGACTTCTTATCATTGCAGAAGATATTGAAGGCGAAGCATTAACAACTCTCATTGTTAACAAATTAAGAGGAACCTTTAATGTAGTTGGTGTAAAAGCTCCTGGCTATGGCGACAGAAGAAAAGAGATGTTACAGGATATCGCAGTTTTAACTGGCGGTACTGTAATCTCTGAAGAACTGGGCTATGAATTAAAGAGCGCAACTCTTGATCAGTTAGGCCGTGCGAAATCAGTGAAGATCCAGAAAGAGAACACTGTTATCGTTGACGGTGCTGGAGACAAAGCTGCTATTGATGCAAGAATCGGTCAGATTAAGAGCCAGATTGAAGAAACTACCTCTGATTTTGATAAAGAAAAATTACAGGAAAGACTTGCTAAATTATCCGGCGGCGTAGCAGTTATCCGTGTAGGTGCTGCAACTGAGACTGAGATGAAGGAAGCAAAGCTTCGTATGGAAGATGCATTATCTGCAGCCAGAGCAGCAGTAGAGGAAGGCGTGATTGCAGGCGGCGGTTCTGCTTATATCCACGCAATTACTGAAATTGAAGGTCTGGTAAGCAAACTGGAAGGCGATGAGAAGACAGGCGGTAAGATTATCTTAAAAGCACTGGAATCTCCGTTATACCACATTGTTGCTAATGCAGGAATGGAAGGAAGCGTTATCATCAGTAAAGTAAAAGAAGCAAAAGTAGGCACAGGCTTTGACGCATACAAAGAAGCTTACGTTGACATGGTTGATGCAGGTATCTTAGATCCTACTAAGGTAACAAGAAGTGCACTTCAGAATGCTACCAGTGTTGCATCTACCTTATTGACAACTGAGTCCGTAGTTGCTAATATTAAGGAAAAGACACCTGCAGTTCCGGCTCCGGGCGGAATGGATATGATGTAAGATTCATACAGAAGAGACATCCTGCAGGTATGAGAAAGGATCCAGTATTATTATGAATGAAATGTATGCAGAATGGCTTGTAAAGAGGAAGTCTCCGGCTTATACCATGTTACTGAAGATCGTGATGGGGATATTATGTGTGATTGCATTTTTCTTATCCATCTCTCCGGTTTTCGGGATCTTTGGTGTGATCATATTGTTCGCTGCCGGAGCTGCTACCTACGTTGTATTCCGTAACAGTGAAGTGGAATATGAGTATCTGTTTGTGACAAATACATTGTCCATAGACAGAATTTACGGCAAAAGCAAGCGTAAGAAAGCCTGGGAAGGATCAATGGAGGGAATCCAGATTGTAGCGCCCACCGGTTCTACAGAAGCAAAAGATCACGAAACAGGCAACATGAAAGTACTGGATTATTCTTCCCGTATCCCGGGAGCTAAAACTTATACACTGATCAGCCACTCCGGTTCAGAGAGGACAAAGATTATTTTTGAACCAAATGATAAACTGCTTCACTGTATGAAAATGATAGCTCCGCGTAAAGTAGTTACACAATTATAATAACAGGAATCAGACGGTTTTCATCAGACCGCCTGATTCTTTTTTTGCTTGCACCTCTGAATATTTATTACTATTATAAAATGGGGTATAGATGACTTTTTTTCACTCCTCTACCCCGTTTTTCCCAGTTTCAGACCATCTCTATCCCTATTTTGGGCATATAAGCAGTTGGCTCTTTGTCTATGCCCCGCCTTTATTAATTTGCGGGTCATAGATAAAATCTTTTTCCTGCCTATGCCCCATTTCTTCAATTTTAAAAACCCTTCATACTATTTTGGGGCATAACAGCAGATAGGTCCCTGCCTATGCCCCACAAAAATAAGAATACTGGTTTTTCTTGTTCCTGACGACTGTAATGGAAGGTAACGAAATTGCTGCCGTAAGAATCAATTCTGGAAATAGCGAGAACTGTTCTGTGAAGTTTAAATATGTGTTTTGTTTGACTGACATATACGTATATGTTACAATAAAATCAATACTTATCAGAAATATAAAATAAACCTGATAAAATGGAGGTTAAAGAATTATGGAAAGTAAATACAGGCATCTTTATAAGCTGCTTCTGGATAAAATTGACAGGCGGGAATATGAGCCGGGAGATAAGCTTCCGGCGGAAGGGGAGTTAATGGAGGTTTACGGTGCTTCAAGGGATACAGTGCGCAAGGCTCTGGAACTTCTGGTCCAGGACGGTTATATTCAAAAAGCCAGAGGAAAGGCGGCGGAGGTTCTGGACAAGAACAAGTTCAATTTCCCTGTGTCGGAAATTGCAAGCTTTAAGGAAATCTACCGTTTTTCTGCTTCCAGGCCCAAAACCATTGTGGAAAATTTAGAAATTGTTAAAGGAGATAAAAAGCTGATGGCGGCCCTGCAGATCGGACCGGATGACGAGGCCTTTGTGCTGGAGAGGGTCAGGGAGATCGAGGGCGAGAAGATTATCATTGACAAGGATTATTTTTCACGGAGGGTGGTGGAAAATCTGCCTCTCAGGGCGGCACAGGATTCTGTTTATGAATATCTGGAAAAGGAGCTTGGGCTGAAAATCGGATTCGCCATGAAGGAGATCACGATCCACATGGCTACAGACGAGGATTACCGCCTGCTGGATATGGGAAGCTACAACATGATCGTTGTGGTGAAGAGTTATACGTACCTGGAGGATTCCACCCTGTTTCAGTTCACCGAATCCCGTCACAGGCCGGATAAGTTTAAGTTCGTTGATTTTGCCCGGAGGAAGCTTTAAAAAGGGCCTGCATGCAAAGGCAGGGATGAAAATATATTTTCTCATATAAGTTGACAAAGATATACGTATATGTTATATTGAAAATACAATAATAACATATAAGTTGCAACCAATTTAAAAACATATGGAAAAGGAGTATGGATATGGGGAAATATGAAAATGATTCCAGGCAGCTTTTGGACCTCGTCGGAGGAAAGGGAAATATAGGGGCCGTGACCCATTGTATGACCAGAATGCGTTTCGTGCTGTCAGATCCGTCAAAGGCTGATCCGCAAAAGATTGAAGCATTAAAAAGCGTCAAGGGCACATTCACACAGGCTGGACAGTTTCAGGTCATCATTGGAAACGACGTACAGACTTTTTACAATGAATTTGCAGCAATTTCAGGAATTGAAGGTGTATCAAAGGACGAAGTGAAAAAGGAAGCAAAGGGCAACATGAACGTGTTGCAGAGAGCAGTAGCAGATATAGCAGAAATATTTGCTCCACTGATTCCGGCCATTATCGTAGGTGGTCTGATCCTGGGCTTTCGGAACATCATCGGTGAAATTAAATTCATGAACGACGGGACAGAGACTCTTGTGGCCGTTTCCCAGTTCTGGTCCGGCGTATACAGCTTCCTCTGGCTTTTAGGCGAGGCTATCTTCCATTTTCTTCCGGTTGGTATCACATGGTCCGTAACGAGAAAGATGGGAACCACCCAGATTCTGGGAATCGTGCTCGGTCTCACCTTAGTATCTCCCCAGCTTTTGAACGCCTATGCCATGGCGCCGGGCATAGAAATTCCGGTTTGGGATTTCGGCTTTGTAAAAATGAGGATGATCGGTTATCAGGCTCAGGTCATTCCGGCAATATTGGCAGGCTTTGTGCTGGTTTATCTGGAGAGGTTCTTTAAGAAGATCACTCCTCAGGCCGTATCCATGATTGTTGTTCCTTTCTGTTCCCTGCTTCTGGCCGTCATCGCCGCTCATGCGGTAGTAGGCCCCATCGGCTGGGCCATTGGCTCCGCCATATCAAAGGTGGTTTATGCAGGGCTTACTTCCAGCTTCCGCTGGCTGTTTGCCACCTTATTCGGCTTCGTATATGCGCCCCTTGTCATCACAGGGCTTCACCACATGACAAATGCCATCGATCTCCAGCTCATGGCTGAGTTCGGAGGAACCATGTTGTGGCCGATGATCGCTTTATCCAACATTGCGCAGGGCTCTGCAGTACTTGGCATGATCTATTTACAGAAAAAGGATGAGGAGTCGAAGCAGATTTCTATTCCAGCCTGCATCTCCTGTTATTTAGGAGTTACAGAACCAGCCATGTTCGGCGTGAACTTAAAGAGGGGATTCCCCTTCCTTTCGGCTATGATCGGCTCTGCCATTGCGGCAACCGTATCCGTTGGAATGAACGTTATGGCTAATTCCATAGGAGTTGGCGGCATTCCTGGAATCCTGTCCATACAGCCTCAGTATATGGGAATATTCGCCCTCTGCATGCTGATTGCCATTGCAGTACCATTTGGACTGACTGTCACTGTAGGCAAAAAGAAAGGAATCCGGTAAATGCAGAATTTTAAGAAATCATGTGTGTATCAGATTTATCCCAAATCCTTTATGGATACAGATGGAAACGGAACGGGGGATTTAAAGGGCATTATTGAAAAGCTGGATTATTTAAAAAAGCTGGGTGTGGATTACCTCTGGCTCACTCCTTTTTTTGTATCGCCCCAGAATGATAACGGCTATGATATTGAGGATTACTTTCGGATCGATCCCTTATTCGGATCCATGGAGGATCTGGAGCGGCTAATCTCTGAAGCAAAAGACCGGGATATGAGTCTCATGCTTGACATGGTTTTCAACCACACTTCAACAAGGCATAAATGGTTTTTGAGGGCTCTTGCCGGCGAGATGAAATATCAGGATTACTATTTTTTTAAGGATGGCACGGCGGGAAGTCCGCCGACTAACTGGCAGTCCAAGTTTGGCGGAAATGCATGGGAATACGTAAAAGAGCTGGGAAAGTATTATCTGCACTTATTTGATGTAACCCAGGCGGACTTAAACTGGGAGAACCGGGACGTGCGGGAAGAAATAAAAAATGTCATCCGTTTCTGGAAAGAGAAGGGAATCCGCGGCTTTCGGTTCGATGTCATCAATTTGGTTTCCAAGCCAACTGTCTTTGAAGACGATGAGGAGGGGGATGGCCGCCGTTTTTACACGGACGGTCCACAGATCCATGAATTCATTAGGGAAATCGTGGAGGATACAGGGCTTGATGCGGAGGATGTGGTCACAGTAGGTGAAATGTCTTCCACCACCATTGACCATTGTATCCATTATACAAACCCGGAGGAAAAGCAGCTGAAAATGTGCTTTAACTTCCATCACCTGAAAGTGGATTATAAGAATGGGGATAAATGGTCCTTAATGCCCTATGACTTTGAACGTCTGAAAAAGATCTTTCACACATGGCAGGGTGGCATTGCCGGGGGAAACGGGTGGAATGCAGTGTTCTGGTGCAACCACGATCAGCCGAGAGCGGTATCCAGGTTCGGTGACGATGGAATCTACAGGAAGCAGTCAGCCAAGATGCTGGGTACGGTGATTCACGGGATGAGGGGAACACCCTTTATTTACCAGGGAGAGGAAATCGGCATGACAAATGCCAATTTCACGGATATTTCCCAGTACCGGGATATCGAGAGCCTGAACTATTTTGATATTCTAAAGGAGCAGGGGCAAAAGGAAGAGGATATCTACCGGATCCTTAAGGAACGGTCCAGGGATAATGCCAGGACCCCTATGCAGTGGGACGGAGAGGTAAATGGCGGATTTACTTCCGGAACGCCGTGGCTGGCTGTCAACGAAAACTGCAGAGAAATCAATGTGAAAGATAGCCTTGCCGATCCTGATTCCATCTTTGCCTATTATCAGAAGCTGGTGGAAATGAGAAAGCAGTATGACGTTATCAGCGACGGGAGCTATGAACCGGTTTTTGTGGATAATCAGGGGATTATGTCTTATAAAAGAGTCTTAAATGGAGAAAAGCTGCTGGTATTTGCCAACTTTACCAGACAGGAGCAGTTGGTGAAGCAAAATGAGGTCCTGGATGACTGGGAGGTATTGTTGTCCAATTATGAAAGTGTAAAAATCTTCGGGAACAAAGTGGCGCTTAAGCCCTTTGGAGCGGTTATACTCTACGTCTCCCGTTGATGCATTTTTAAGTAGTATTGCAGGAAAGATCGAACAGAATTCATCGCTGTAATCAGCAGAAGTGAATTCTTGCCGGTCTTTTTTGTGCGTCAGAACACAGACCATAGGAAAACAGAGCAGCTAAGTAATTATTTATTAGAAATGTTCATTATTAATGTCCACAGAGCACGGAAAAAAACGGGAAAATGTCCGTTGACAACCAAAGCAAAGTTTGCTAAACTATTTAACTAATAAGCAAAAATGTTTATTTTAAAAAGTATAAAAATTAAGCGAAGGAGAGGAAAATAATGGGTACAATTATTGGCGAAGGCATTACATTTGATGATGTGCTGTTAGTTCCGGCCTATTCAGATGTAATACCGAATCAGGTTGATTTATCGACCAACCTTACAAAAACCATCAAGCTGAACATTCCATTAATGAGTGCAGGAATGGACACCGTAACCGAACACCGCATGGCGATTGCCATGGCAAGACAGGGTGGCATCGGCATTATTCACAAGAACATGTCGATTGAAGAGCAGGCAGAAGAGGTTGATAAGGTTAAGAGGTCAGAAAACGGCGTCATAACGGACCCATTCTATCTTTCCCCGGAACATACATTAAAAGATGCGGATGAATTAATGGCAAAGTTCCGTATCTCGGGTGTACCGATTACAGAGGGAAAAAGATTAGTCGGAATTATCACCAACCGTGATTTAAAGTTTGAAGAGGACTTTAGCAGAAAGATTAAAGAGTGCATGACAACTAAGAATCTGGTGACAGCCAGAGAAGGAATCACTCTTATGGAGGCAAAGAAGATTCTTGCAAAAGCAAGAGTGGAAAAGCTTCCCATCGTGGACGGAGAATTTAACTTAAAGGGTCTGATTACCATCAAGGATATTGAGAAGCAGATTAAATATCCGTTATCTGCAAAGGATGGACAGGGCAGACTTCTGTGCGGAGCTGCAGTTGGTATTACTGCCAACGTTCTTGACCGTGTAAAAGCTCTTGTGGAAGCAAAAGTGGATGTGGTAGTTCTTGACTCCGCTCATGGCCATTCAGAGAATGTAATCCGCTGTGTCAGAATGATTAAGGAAAACTATCCCAATCTGTCTGTAGTTGCCGGAAACGTAGCTACCGGTGATGCTACAAAGGCTCTGATTGATGCAGGTGTTGATGCCGTAAAGGTAGGAATCGGACCTGGCTCCATCTGTACCACCCGTGTGGTTGCTGGAATCGGTGTGCCTCAGATTACAGCTGTTATGGACTGCTACAGCGTTGCAAAAGAATATGGTGTTCCTGTCATTGCAGACGGAGGAATCAAATATTCAGGAGATTTAACAAAGGCGATTGCAGCAGGCGGAAGCGTCTGTATGATGGGAAGCATGTTTGCAGGCTGTGATGAAAGTCCTGGAACCTTTGAACTGTATCAGGGAAGAAAATATAAGGTATACCGGGGCATGGGTTCCATCGCTGCCATGGAGAACGGCAGCAAGGACCGCTATTTCCAGTCAGATGCGAAAAAGCTGGTTCCCGAAGGTGTGGAAGGCCGTGTGGCATATAAAGGCTTGGTGGAAGACACCGTATTCCAGATGCTGGGCGGTCTCCGCTCCGGTATGGGATACTGTGGGGCAAAGGATATTGGTACTCTTCAGGAAACCGGCAGATTTGTTAAAATAACAGCTGCTTCCTTAAAAGAAAGCCATCCCCATGACATTCATATTACGAAAGAAGCACCAAACTACAGCATAGACGAATAGTAAAAAGCAGACGGACCTGGTTCCGTCTGCTTTTTAACATCCCTATTTTTCTCTGTGGGGAAGGCGGCCCCGAAAGAATCTTTTTTTCAATTCTGAGACATGAAACGGTATGAGAGGATAGATATAACTTTTGCCTGCAATGGTCTTATTAAATACAATGGCGCACAGGGACAGGATAAAGCCGATTATAAAGCCCCATACATTGAAAAAGGCTGTTAAAACCAAAAGTATCATACGGATGAACTTAAATGCATAGCCCAGTTCGAAGCTGGACTGAGAGTAATTTGCCACAGTTACGAAGGCCATATATAACATGGTTTCACTGTTAAACCAGCCGGATTTTACAGAATATTCTCCCATGACAATACCGGCGATCACACTTAAGGGAGTGGTCAGCATGCTGGGAGTATTGACAGCTGCCAGCCTAAGACCATCAATGGCAAATTCCAGAATGAGAAGCTGGAAGATCAGAGGGACCTGTGGTTCTTCCGATAAGCGGATAAAACGAAGCCAGTTGGGGATCATTTCCGGGTTCTGCATAAACAGCAGCCACAGAGGGGTTAAATATATAGTCAGGACAGAAATGATCATACGTGACAGCCGCAGATAGGTTCCAGTGACAGGCGGAAAATAATAATCATCGGCTTCCTCGATAATATCAAATACGGAAGAAGGCAGTATCATGGCAGAAGGAGAGTTATCTACCAAGATTATGATATTCCCTTCCAGCAGGGATGCAGCTGCAGTATCCGGACGTTCGGAATATTTAAATTTTGGAAAAGGGTTGTACCATTTGTGTGGGTAAATACATTCCGCAAGGCTTTCCTGGTTCATGGTAAGAGCGTCAACTTTCAGTTTCATGATCCGCTCTTTTATCATGGTAAGAAGGCTTTCGTCCACCCGCCCTTTAAAATAGCAGATGGCAATGTCTGTATGGGAACTTTCTCCTGCATTCATGATTTCTACCGTAAGCTTGGGATCCCGGATTCTTCTCCGGATCAGAGCGGTGTTAAAGGTGAGGGTTTCAACAAACCCGTCTCTGGAACCACGTAATACCTTGTCTTTTTCCGGCTCCGATACGCTTCTTGCCGGATAGCTTCTGCAGTCGAGAGTAAAGCACTTATCATAACCATCAATAAACAGGCAGGAAATACCTGCAAGCAGCATCTTTATCATTGTTTCGTCATCTGCTACCAGACCGACCTGACTGTAAGGCAGCTTCTTTTTTGAAAAATCATGGGCATTGGCAGGAAGGTCTTCTGCCGTGATAGGAGCAAAATCCTCCATTAACTTCTGCCATACATCACTTTTTGTAAAACCTTCCACATAGTAAAGACATGCTTCTTTGTCTGCAATATGGAAGGTACGGTAAACCAGATCAAAGTTCACGTCTACATCCAGTTTCTTGTTTAGATAATTCATATTATCCGATAGATTCCTTGTAAATTCCATGGTAGTAATCTCCTTGCATTGGTAATAACAGCAATTTGGCAATAGGAAAAGTATGTGCATTTTTGTGAAAAATATGTTTTATTAAATCTGCATGGGTATCAAGGGCATTTTGTATAATTTTTATTGGAAAATATGGAGGGATTTTTGGTCGATTCCTGTTGTTTTTTGGCAAAATACACTAAAAATATTGACTTATGAGCGAAAAGATGGTATTATCGACCATGTGAGAAGCACAAGGGGTGCCTTGCGTGCGGTATTTTGGCATGGGGATGCCAAAATGCAAAACTACATAGTGTGACGGTTTAAGATCGTGACGGAGGATTGCCTTCTGTGGGGGAAGGGCAGTCCTCTAATTTTTTTTAAAGGATTGATAGAGAAGAAGATCTTACATATAATAGGAGAAGTGATAAGGAGGAATTCTATGTTGAAATATCTAAGGAGAGATAAGCGGGTCCGCAATATCATGACTTCAGTAGCAGTGATTGGATCGGCTTTATTGCAGACTTATGTCATACAGGCATTCATCAAACCGGCAGGTTTATTATCTGGAGGATTTACAGGAGTCGCTATTTTAATAGACCGTGTAACATCAATGTTTGGATTTACTATATCTACTTCTCTGGGAATGGTAATATTAAATCTTCCAGTAGCATGGGCATGCAGCAAGAGCATCAGCAGACGATTTACGTTTTTTTCCCTGCTTCAGGTATTGCTATCCAGTGCCTTTTTAAGAATCTTTCATTTTAGACCGATTTTTGAAGACAGTATCTTAAATGTAATCTATGGCGGCGTACTTTACGGGTTCGCGATTGTACTTGCACTTCGCGGGAATGCATCCACAGGCGGTACAGATTTTATTGCTCTTTATGTTTCCAATAAAACAGGCAGCTCCATCTGGACTCAGGTGTTTGTGGGAAATGTAATTCTGCTATGTGTATTTGGTGCTATATTTGGCTGGGATTATGCCGGATATTCCATTTTATTTCAGTTTGTAGGAACGAAGGTGGTATCCACCTTCCATCACCGTTATGAACGTGTTACACTCCAGGTTACAACAGCAAAGGGTCCCGAGCTTGCCGGAAAATATGTAAAGGCTTTCCGTCATGGCATTTCCTGCGTGGATGCGGTGGGAGGCTACAGCAGGAAGAAGATGTATCTTCTTCATACCGTAGTGTCTTCCTATGAAGTGGCTGATATCATAGCGCTGTTTCATGAAGTAGATGATCAGGTGATCGTAAACATGTTTAAAACCCAGGAGTTTTATGGAAAATTTTATCGCGCTCCCATGGAGTGATTCTTACCGCATCATAATATAAATCATATATACACCGTATAATAGAATCATAAATATACTTTCCACCCGGTTCAGCTCCTGCTTACTTTTGCACCACAGCCAGATGATCAGGCTTGCACCGATCAGAAACGCGGTATCATAAAGGGATAAGGGATTAATTTTGATCGGGCTGATTGCAGAAGAAACTCCTAACACCATCAGGATATTAAAAATATTAGAGCCAATAACATTGCCAAGTGCCAGCCCGTTCTCCCCTTTTCTGGAGGCAACAATGGAGGTTACAAGTTCCGGCAGTGAGGTTCCCATAGCTACAATGGTAAGCCCGATGAGGGTCTGGCTGAGACCAAAGGAAGCGGCGATTTTACTGGCATTTTCCACAACCAGATTACCACCCCAGACGATGGCGGCAAGCCCTCCCACAATAAAGATTGCAGAAAGCCAGAGTGGATGGGGGGCGTCTCCTTCTTCTTGTGCAGGTGTCCGGTTTGTAATTGCGTCACGTATGGTAAGACCGACGAATACGGAAAACAGGCAGAGAAGTATGATCCCATCCATTCTTGAAATGTCAAGATGGAAAAACATCAATAGAAATAAAATTGCGGTGATACCTACGCTGGCACCGTAATCCCAGCGGAGCCGGACGCCAAATGGACGTATAGCACCACAGGCCCCGAGGACGACTAAAAGATTAAAAATATTGGATCCGATTACATTTCCGATTGCAATATCATTGCTTCCCGACAGTGCGGCAGTGGTACTGACTGCCAGTTCAGGAGCGCTGGTGCCAAAGGCGACAATTGTAAGACCGATGATGATACTGGGAACCCTTAACGTTCTTGCGATGGATGAACTGGCCTCCACAAAATAATCGGCTCCTTTGATCAGCAGTACAAAACCCAAAATTAACCATAAGTACATCATATTGTTACCTCTTTCCTTTTTTTGTATTAACAGCAGCTGTTCCTGAAACAAAAAGCGAGACTTTCATTGCATGCAATATGCAACAAAAGTCTCGCTTATTATATGCGTACCGGTTTCATGCCTGAAATCAGGCGGAAACGTGACTGACGTATACGCAAAACACTTTGAGGTGTAAGCTACTCCCTTTTATCGGTTTTAGTATACTTAACATGTATGAGATTGTCAAGTATTACTGCCACATAACAAGTAAATATTTGCACAGTTAAGGTGCAAATATTTATTCGAAACCGGATGGGCAGTCAGCTATAATTGACTTAACCAGTAGAAAGGAGGAACTAAGAAATGAAAAAGTTAAGAGTCATTCTGAGAAAAAACCGATTATGTGGAATGATAATCAGGTCAGTATTGTAATGATGTTTGCCATCAACAGGGAAGAAAGAGCAATCTTTCACGATGTTTATGATAATTTAATTGTATTATTGATCGATAAACCAAATGCAGTAAAAGTTTTGGAGAGTGATGCTTATATTGATTTTATAGAAGTTGTAGTTGGCTGTTTTAACTAGAGAGGAGCCAGAGATGAAAAAATTTGAATATATCATAACAGAACGGATGGGAATTCATGCAAGAGCTGCCGGCATGCTTGTTAAGGAAATCTCTGTTTTTGAAAGTTCAGTCATAATAGAGAGAAATGGTCAGACAGCGGATATTAAAAGGCTTATGGCATTAATGGCGCTGGGAGTCAGATGCGGGGAAAAAGTAACTTTTTTGATTGAAGGTAATGATGAAGAGACAGCTGCAATAAAATTAGAAGCATTTTGCAGAGAAAATTTATAAAGTATGGAGAATTATTTATGTTTAATAGAAGCAGGCGCAAACTCTGACTGGTGCGCAGATGATGCACATGAATATAAGAGTTTGCGTCTGTTTTCTATGTGAGAAATTTCTGGTTTACACCTGATCCATAACTTTTAATAATTTCCTTTCAGTCTGCTTCTCTTTAACTTGCTGAACCAGTGAAAGTATATCAGGAACAGTATGGAGGTGACCGTCCACGTCAGGGGATAGCAAAATACCACGGTTTCAATAACCGGATGAATCGGCACGGCAGTACAAATCCATACAATTCTTAGGACGCAGACTCCAAGACTGGTAAGGATCATCGGAATCCAGCAGTCACCAGCTCCGCGAAGAGCACCGGAGTATATCTCTACGCAGACGTAAGTGATAAAAGCAGGAACCAGATAACGCAGGATCTGGGTACCTTTTGCAATCACTGCCTGATCTGTTGTAAAAAGGAGAAATACCAGGCTTCCGAATGTATAAAGCAGGAAGCTGAGTACAATGGATGAAAGAACGCACATGCCAAGACATACCCGGATTCCCTTGTATACCCGGTCTGATTTCTTAGCACCGTAATTTTGTCCCACAAATGTAGTAATGGAGATACCGAATGCGCTGATCATCATCCAGAACAGTGTGTCAATCTTACCGTACGCGGTCCAGGCAGCTACCGTATCGGTTCCCAGTACGTTCACACTTGACTGAATAATGATATTTGACGAAGTGTACATGACAGATTGAAGTCCTGCAGGAAATCCGATCCTTATAATCCGCATCAGCATATCCCGGTCCAGTTTTAAAGAAGAAAGCATCAGCCGGTAGGCCTGTCTGGACCGCATTAGGACAATCAGAACCAGGATAGCGCTGAGAAGCTGGGAGAGTATGGTGGCAATGGCCGCACCCATAACACCCATATCAAAGTAAACCACCAGGAGGATGTCCAGAATGATGTTGGTAAAGCAGCTGGCAATCAAAAAATAAAGAGGGCGCCTGGAGTCCCCGATTGCCCTTAGAATACCAGCCCCCATATTGTAAACAAGATTAGGGATGACTCCAAGAAAGTAGATCCGCATGTATAACACACCATAGGGAAGGATGTCAGCCGGTGTATCCATGGCCTCTAACGCAAAGGGAGCCAGTAAGATTCCGATTATCATGATGAAAAAGCCACAGACAGCAGAAAAGGCCATGGCAGTATGAACCGCATGGCTCAGCTGACGTTTCTGTCCAGCTCCAAAGTACTGGGAGATAATGACTCCTGCGCCGGAGGAAAGCCCTATGAAGAACCCGACAAATAGATTTATGATAGTTCCGGTAGGACCTCCTACGGCAGCCAGTGCTTCTTTCCCTACAAATCTGCCTACAATAACGGCATCGGCGGTATTATAAAGCTGCTGAAAAAATGTTCCAAATAAAATTGGAAAGAAAAACAGAAGAAGCTGTTTCCATATCACTCCCTCTGTAATCTGATTCGACGTCCCTTCGTCTTTATATCTCGTATTCTTTTTCATAAAAATTCCTCGTTTATGTAATTATGTAATCGTTCATCATTATACCGTCTGGATTAAAAAAAGACAATCCCTGTCTTATTCGGTTTTATGAGCTTTTGTAAGTGCCTGATCCACTGCTTTTAACAGCACGCTGCTGGTGTAGCGGGACTCAGACGAGTAGGAGATGTTTTTGGTGGACTGGTTCTTTACAATCTGCGGAGATAAATTATCCATGGCGGGCTGCATAAGAGGATACATTGTGGTAACCGCCTCGCTTAAAGGTACCAGTGTAACGGAAGTGATTTTCTTAGAATCTACTGTGACCTCAACATTGATATCCTGGCTATTCAGCGTAATGGCAGAGGAATATACACCCGGTACATAGAGCACAGGATCGCCGGAAGTGGGGACAGTATCCTTCTTCGGGCGGAACATGACTAAAAACAGGGTTATGAGGAGGATTCCAAGGCCAACGAAGATCGCAGTATAGATGATCTCTTTCATTCGTAAAACAACAATTTTTGTTTTTGAGCTCATAAGACAGAAGCCCTCCGTACAGTTTTGTTATAATGTATGAAGGGGTTGGGGGATTTCATTCCTAAGATTTCATTGTTGTAACAGGAAATCTGTGCTAAGATAATAAACAAACATGTGTTTAGGGAAAGGAAGAAAAGTATGTCCCTTCAATTTATATTGGGCGGATCCGGTTCCGGCAAAACCCGCCGCCTCTATACGGAACTGATCCGGCAGTCTGCGAAAGAACCGGATACCCATTTTTTTGCCATTGTACCGGAGCAGTTTACCATGCAGACCCAGAAGGAGATTGTCTCCCTGCATCCGAACTTCGGAGTAATGAATATTGATATAGTCAGCTTTAAGCGTCTTGCCTACCGGATCTTTGAAGAGCTTGCAATTATAAATCCCCAGATTCTTGACGATATGGGGAAATCCATGGTGCTTAGAAAGGTATCTGCAGACAAGAAAAAAAGTCTGGTTTTTTATAAAGAGCATTTATCAAAGGCAGGGTTTATCTCCCAGTTAAAGTCCATGCTCTCAGAGTTGTACCAGTACGGTATTACTCCTCAGATGCTGACGGAGAAGATTCCGGACAGTTTAAGCCCTGTGCTGGCTCAGAAACTGTCGGATATTACTGTCGTTTACGAGGGATTTAAGGAATATATTGAAGGTAAATTTATCACATCAGAGGAGATTTTAGATGTGCTCTGCAATCAGCTTCCCAGGTCTGAGCTGATCAAAAACAGTGTCATTGCATTAGATGGATATACCGGATTTACTCCGGTTCAGTATCGTATTTTAGAACTGTTTTTCCGTTACAGCAAGAAGGTTGTAATAACCGTGACCATGGATCCTGGGGAGAATATGAGCAGAAAAACCGGAGTCCAGGAGCTGTTTTATATGAGCCGCCTGATGATTAAGAAACTAAACGATCTGGCAAAATTCACAGGTATCAGCCGGGAAAAAGACATTCTGCTTACGGACCACCCTGCAGTCCGCTTTATGAAAGAAGAAAAAGACGCTGCCTGCTATCTGGATTTTCTGGAGCAGAATCTTTACCGCTATACAGGTAAAACCTTAAACGGGCAGCCGGAATCCATTCATCTCTATCAGACACGAAATCCGTCGGAAGAGGTCGCATTTGTGATCCGCTCTATGGAAGAAAATATAAGAAAGAACGGGCTTCGATACAGGGATATGGCGGTAATAACCGGGGATTTATCCAGCTATGCCAATGAGATCATTCATCAGTTTCAGTTAAGCCGTGTGCCTTTCTTTTTAGATGATAAGAAAAGCATCTTAAAGAATCCTATGGTCGAGCTCATCCGCGCAGCAATTGAGATTGTTCAGAAGGATTTTTCTTATGAATCCGTGTTCCGTTATTTAAGAACCGGGCTGATTGTATCCCCGGAACATATGGACCAGGCAGACAGACTGGAGAATTATGTCATAGCCATGGGGATCCGGGGTTTTAAACGGTGGGAAGCTCCCTTTGAGGGGTGGTATAAGGGTGCCAGAGAGTTAAATCTTGTGGAATTAAATCAGTTTAAGGAGGCGATAATGGGCCCTCTTAAATGTCTGCGGGAAGAATTTAAAAGAGAAGACTCCACGGTAAAGACCATGACTGCCGCAGTGACTGCGCTTTTAATGGAGACAGGCATTGAAGAGAAGATGCTGGATTTCGAAAAAAAGTTTCAGGAGATGGGAGAATTTGCTCTTTCAAAGGAATACGGCCAGGTTTATGGACTGGTAATGGATTTGTTTGACCGTCTGGCAGGACTGCTTGGAGATGAGCATGTCAGCAGGAGAGAATATGGGGAGATTTTAGATGCTGGTTTTGCTGAGATTAAAGTAGGTGTGATACCGGCAGCCGTGGACCGGGTTGTCGTGGGTGATATTACACGAACCCGTCTGGATCATATTAAGGTTCTTTATTTTGTGGGAGTAAACGACGGACTGGTTCCGGTTAAGAAGGAGAAAAGCAGCTTATTTACGGACAGAGAAAGAGAATTCTTATCTGATCATTCCATAGAGCTGGCCCCCACTTCCATGGAAGAAGGTTTCCGCCAGAGGTTTTATTTGTACTTAGCACTTACCAAACCGGAGAAAGAGCTGGTGTTATCCTACTCAGCCATGGACGGCAGCGGAAAGAGCAGGCGTCCCTCCACATTAATCGGAGAACTGAAGAAGCTGTTTCCCGATTTAAAGGAATCGGCTCCCGGTGAAGGAGGCGTGCCCTTAAACTTACGTGAAGCAAAGAGCCGGCTTGCAGCCGGTATGAGAGAGTATGGAACAGGAGGAGGGGACAACCGGCTTCTGGAACTGTTAAAAGCGTTTTTGTCATCTCCAGAATACAGAGAGGAAGGAACCCGTCTGATTGAAGCCGCTTTTTATGTATACCAGCAGAAGGGAATTGGAAAAGCGGCTGCAAAAGCTCTTTACGGACCCGTCATCAACGGAAGCGTGACCAGGATGGAACAGTATGCGTCCTGTGCTTATGCCCATTTCTTAAATTACGGTCTGGAACTGATGGAACGTCAGGAATATGAGCTGGCAGCCATGGATATCGGGAATCTCTTTCATGATTCCATTGATTTATGGTTTGGGCGGATGAAGGAAGAAGGCAGGGATTTTAAAACACTGACAGAAGAAGAGCGTCAGGCGATGGTGCACGAATGTGTAACGAAAGTAACGGAGGAATATGGAAATACGGTCTTAAAAAGCTCTGCAAGAAATGCATACCTTGCAGGAAAGGTGGAACGGATCACGGACAGAACGGTCTGGGCACTGACGGAGCAGTTGAAAAAAGGGGATTTCACCCCTGTTGGATTCGAAGTTTCCTTTTCTGCAGACGATCATTTAAAAGCAATGAGACTTCCTTTATCAAAGGATGAAGCCGTTCATTTAAGGGGCCGGATCGACCGTATGGATTTATGTGAGGATGAGGAGGCAGTCTATGTTAAGATCATCGACTACAAATCCGGAAGCACGGCATTTGATTTAACTTCCCTTTACTATGGTCTGCAGCTGCAGCTGGTGGTCTACATGGATGCGGCACTTGAGATAGAAGAGAGAAAAAGACCGGATAAGCAGGTTGTTCCGGCAGGTATTTTCTATTACAATATCAACGATCCGGTTGTGGACAAAGACGGTGAGATGACTGAGGAGGAGATATCAGGCCGGATTTTAAAACAGCTTCGTATGAATGGGCTTGTTAATACAGATTTAAATGCAATCGCTCATCTGGATCATGAGATTGAGACGGAATCGGATGTAATACCGGTTGCCATGAAGAATGGAATCATTCAGGAGGCGCGGTCATCGGTAGCAGGAGGAAACCGTTTTTCCGCCTTAAGGCAGTACGTTCAGGAAAAACTGAAAACAGAAGGACGGGAGATCTTAGATGGTGTGATCGATGTAAATCCCTATAAACAAAGCAATAGAACTGCTTGTGATTACTGTCCCTATCATGCTGTCTGCGGGTTTGATCTAAAGACGGAAGGGTATGGATTTAAAAAGTTTAAGGCCTTAAAATCCGAGGAGATATGGCCGGTTATTGAAGGAGAAGCGGAGGAAGGAGAGGAACATGGCAATCACCTGGACAGAGGAACAGAAAGCAGTCATTGAAAGCAGGAACAGAAATCTCCTGGTATCGGCAGCAGCGGGAAGCGGTAAAACGGCTGTTCTGGTGGAACGCATTATACAAATGATTACGCAGGGAGAGCATCTCCTTAAAATAGATCAGCTTCTGGTCATGACGTTTACAAAGGCTGCTGCAGATGAGATGCGGGAGCGTGTTTTAAAGGCGGTGGATGAGAAGCTGATGGAACAGCCGGATAACGATCATCTTCAGATGCAGGCGGCCATGATTCCCTACGCCCAGATTACCACCATAGACAGCTTTTGTCTGGGGATTATCAGAGAATATTACAGCCGGTTAGACATTGATCCTGCTTTCCGTGTGGGAGATGAAGGGGAATTGATTCTCCTTCGGGGAGATGTGATGAAGGAGATGCTGGAGGAGTTCTATGAATCAAAGGATCCTTCTTTCGAATGTTTTGTGGAGACGTATGCCACCGGCAAGACGGACCGTGGAATTGAAGATTTCATCATGCAGGTATACCGTTTTTCCCAAAGTAATCCCTGGCCCAAGGAATGGCTTAATAACTGCAGAAATGAACTTGAATCCTGTGATATGAAACATATGAAGGATACTGCCTGGATGCGGTTTTTGATGGAGGATGCTTCGCTTTTACTGGAAGAGTTGTTGATTCAGACAGAAGCTGCCATGGAGATCTGCCAGGAAGAGAACGGGCTGGAGGCATACCTTCCCATGCTTTCTAACGATACTGCCATGTTAAAATCGCTGCTGGAAGCGAAGGAGTATGAGCAGTTGAACTGCCGGTTAAAGGAGGTATCATTTGCCAGACTCGCCTCCATACGAAGCAAAGACATTGACCAGGAAAAAAAGGCGGCTGTAACCGCAGTCAGGGACCGGGTAAAAAAGGGTCTTGGAAAGCTTTGTGACTTATACTGCTTTGAGTCTCCAGAGGAAGTGGGAGCGGATATGGAAGGGACGAAAGAAGCTGTTTTCATGCTCCTTCACCTGGCAGAAGAATATTCCCGCAGATATCAGGAGAAAAAGAAAGAACGCAATCTGGTGGATTTTAACGATCTGGAGCATTATGCCCTTCAGATTCTATTAAAAGAAGAGGACGGGGTAAGAATTCCAACTCAGGCGGCGGATGAATTTTGCCGGCAGTTTGAGGAGATCCTGGTGGATGAATACCAGGACAGCAATGAGGTGCAGGAAGCGCTGATCAACAGCATTTCCAGAGAGCGGTTTGGAAGCCCCAATGTTTTTATGGTAGGAGATGTGAAGCAGAGCATCTACCAGTTCCGTCTGGCAAGACCCCAGCTGTTTCTTGATAAGTATCAGAGATATTCCAGCGAGGAAGGAAGTTATCAGAAGATAGAGCTGCACCAGAATTTCCGAAGCAGAGAATCGGTATTAACCAGCATTAATGAAGTTTTTTATCAGATCATGACAAAAAATCTGGGAAATATCCGGTATACAAAGGAGACGGCGCTTCATCCGGGCGCTGTGTTTTCCCAGTGGGATGGCCGAGTGGGAGAGAAGACAGAACTCCTGCTCATACATGGTTCTTCCGATCAGTTAAAGCAGCTCGATGAAGATCGTGCGGATTATACCGCCAGGGAAGCAGAGGCAAAGGTTATTGCCTCCAAAATAAGGGATCTGACAGATCCGGATTCAGGCCTTCTTGTCTGGGATAAGAATTTAAATGGTACAGGTGGATACAGAATCTGTCAGTATTGCGACATTGTTATCTTATTAAGAAGCTTAAGCGGATGGGCGGAGGAAATTGTCAATATTATGATGAACGAGGGAATTCCAGCCCATGCAGAACGGAAAACAGGATACTTTTCAGCTGCAGAAGTGGAGATCGTTCTTTCCCTGCTGAATATCATTGATAATCCCATACAGGATATTCCGTTAGCTGCCGTACTTAAGTCCCCGATTGCAGGAATTACGGATAAGGAGATGGCTCATCTCATGGCTGTGTGGAAAAATGCAGCAAAAAAAGGTCAGGATCGAGGGATTTATGGTGCGTGGCAGCATTATTTAAAGGAGTATGAACAAGCGGAGGATGAAGACGCTCCTGCCTTGTTTGGGAAACTCTCCGCATTCTCCGAAACATTGTCTCTATTCAGGGAAAAAGCAGCATATTTATCCATTCATGAGCTTCTCTATGACATATATGAGGGAACCGGTTATTACGACTATGTTTCTGCCATGCCAGGAGGGGAGGTGCGGCGTGCCAATCTTTCCATGCTGGTTGAAAAGGCGGCAGCTTATGAACAGACCAGCTACAGAGGGCTGTTCCATTTTATCCGTTATATTGAAAATCTGAAAAAATACGATACGGATTTTGGGGAAGCATCAATTCTGGGAGAAGAAAATACGGTACGCGTCATGAGCATCCATAAGAGCAAGGGATTGGAATTTCCCATTGTATTTCTGGCTGGAATGGGGAAAAAATTTAATAAGCAGGATGCCTATGGAAAGCTGCTCATTGATCCGGATCTGGGGATTGGGACTGATTATATGGATCTGGAAAAGCGGATCAAGGCGCCCACCTTAAAGAAACATGTTCTAAAGAGAAAGACAGAGTTAAGCGCACTTGGAGAAGAGCTGCGGGTACTCTATGTCGCTATGACAAGGGCCAAAGAAAAGCTGATTATGACCGGACTGGACCGTTACCTGGATAAAAAGCTGGACCGTTACGCATCTGTTATGAGGGCGCAGGGTCAGATTCCATTTTCCATTCTTTCAGGGGCAGATTCTTATCTGGACTGGCTGCTGATGAGTGTTTCGGGTAGATATTCTCCTGACGGCATCCTGTCAGAGGAAGGACAGGATACAGGGAATATCATTATGAAGGAGCTGACTGTTTCCGGCCTTATTATGGGAGAGATGAAACGGCAGGTAAGTAAGAAACTGACGAAAGAAAGCTTTCTCCGGCTGGATACAAGAAAAAGCTATGACCAGGATTTTGAACGAGGTTTAAAGGAGGCACTAACCTACCGGTATCCTTATCAGGAGGATATAAGACTTCACACCAAGCTTACTGTTTCTGAACTGAAAAAGCAGGGGCAGTTTGTTGATGAAGAAGAGAGTGATTTTCTTCCGACAATCCCTGCATTTTTACGAGAGGAAATAAAAGAAGAAAAAACTGGTGGTGTCCGGCGCGGTACAGCTTACCACCGTGCCCTGGAACTTTTGGATTTTTCAAAGGTGAAGACTGCAATGGATTTATCATCTGCACTGGAGAAATTAAAAGAAGACGGACGGCTAAGCGGGGAAAGCTTTGCCCTGCTTTCAGAACCCCGGATTTTGACATTTATTAACTCTCCATTAGGAAGGCGGCTGGCAGCAGCTCAGGAGAGAGGCCTGTTAAAGAGGGAACAGCAGTTTGTAATTGGGATACCGGCCAGGGAGATGGATGTGGCTGATTCCGATGAACGTATACTGATACAGGGAATTATAGACGCCTATATGGAAGAGGAGGGACAGCTTGTCCTGGTGGATTATAAGACAGACTTTTTAAACGAAGGGGAAGAATCCATTCTTTTTGACCGTTATGGAATACAGATGGAGTATTACAGGCGTGCTCTGGAGCAGATCACTGGTAAAAAGGTGAAAGAGATGATCATTTATTCCTTCGCTCTGAAAAAAGAAGTCGTAATAAGCGGATCATAAAATCTTAAGAAGGAGATGGTAAGATATGATACCTGACAATGAAGTAAGATTAACTCAAATGACGAAAACAGCCGGCTGTGCCGCTAAGATCGGTCCCGGAACCCTGGCCGGTATTCTGGAACATTTACCGAAATTTCAGGATCCCAGTCTTCTGGTGGGGATTGAAACCTCGGATGATGGTGCGATTTATAAAGTAAATGAGGAACTGGCACTGATTCAGACGCTTGATTTTTTTACACCGGTCGTAGATGATCCCTATATATTTGGCCAGATTGCGGCTGCCAATGCACTCAGTGATATTTATGCCATGGGAGGAGAACCGAAAATCGCGCTGAATATCGTGGCCTGGCCGAACTGCTTAAATCCTGGGATTCTGGGAAGGATATTGGAGGGTGGAGCGTCAAAGGTTCTGGAAGCAGGTGCCGTACTGGCAGGGGGGCATTCCATTCAGGATGAAGAACCGAAGTACGGGCTAAGTGTAACAGGTTTTGTCCATCCGGATAAGATTTTTAAAAACTGCGAAGCCAGGCCGGGAGATGTTTTAATTCTGACCAAACCCCTCGGAACCGGAATCGTTAATACTGCGGTAAAGGCTGATCTTGCTTCCAGTGAGGCAAGAGAGGAAGTTATAAGAGTTATGACTTCATTAAACCGCAGGGCCAAGCAGGTCGCGGAGCAGTTTGAGGTTCACAGCTGTACCGATGTGACAGGGTTTGGTCTGGCAGGCCATTCGGTTGAGATGGCTGAGGGAAGCGGTGTAACACTGGAAATTTCAGTAAGTGATCTTCCGGTACAGAAAGAAGCCGTGGAACTTGCGAGAATGGGGCTGGTGCCGGAAGGAGCATATAAAAACCGCTCCTATACCAGTGACCGGGTGGATTACGGTGATACGGAGGAATGTATGATTGATATCTTCTGCGATCCCCAGACTTCAGGAGGGCTTTTAATCAGCGTTTCCAGGGAAGACGGGGAGCGGATTATGGAAATGTTTCCTCAGGCAGGTATGGAAACTGTCTGCCGCATAATAGGAAGAGTTACAAATAGACAGGAAAAAGCAGTAAAACTGGTGAATCACTTATGATCTATCTGGATAATGCAGCCACTTCCCTGCAAAAACCTGAGGAAGTAAGACTGGCGGTAGCCGATGCCATGCTTCATATGGGCAATCCCGGAAGAGGGATTTACGGGGCATCTCTTGATGCTGCCAGAATGATTTACGATACCCGGAGTCTGATTTCCCAGCTGCTTCATGGAGACGGTCCGGGACAGGTGGCATTTACTGCCAATTCCACGGAGAGTTTAAATCTGGCAATCGAAGGAATATTTCGTCCGGGTGACCATGTGATCACCACAATGTTGGAGCATAATTCTGTACTTCGTCCTCTTTACCGCATGGAGGACCGGGGAATGGAACTGACTATTCTGCCTGCAGATCAATATGGCTGTATTCATTATGAAGAGATTGCTGCTGCAGTCAGAAACAATACGAAAGCAGTGGTATGCACACATGCCTCTAACTTAACTGGAAATATCAATGATTTAAAGACCATAGGCGATATCTGCAGAAAGCATGGACTTCTTTTCCTGCTGGATGCTTCTCAGACTGCCGGAGTGTTTGACATTGATATGAAGGAGATGGGAATAGATGTGGTCTGCTTCACAGGGCACAAAGGATTGTTAGGTCCTCAGGGAACCGGTGGAATCTGCATCAGGAAAGGACTTGATATAGAGCCTCTGATTGTTGGAGGAAGCGGGATGCAAAGCTTCCTGCGGACACAGCCGGAGCAGATGCCGGAACGTCTGGAAGCCGGTACATTAAACTGTCATGGCATTGCGGGACTTCACGCAGCCCTGCTCTATATCAGCCGGACAGGTCTGGAGCTGATCCGGAATCGGGAGCAGTCTTTGATGAGACGGTTTTATGAGGGAGTAAAGGATATTCCAGCCGTTACCGTCTACGGAGATTTCTCAAAAAAGAGTCTGGAGCAGAGGGCCCCCGTTATAGCTCTTAATATTGGAAACCTGGATTCTGGTGAGGTGGCAGATGAACTGGCAGTTACTTATGGTATTTATGCCAGAGCAGGAGCTCACTGTGCTCCTCTGATGCACCAGGCACTGGGAACCGTCAAACAGGGTGCTGTGCGTTTTTCCATGTCTCACTTTAATACGGAAGAAGAAATCGATCAGGCAGTGGCGGCAGTCAGAGAACTGAGCAGCTGGGAACAGGAGACAATATGAGGCCAAAAGAGTTAAAAACCGTAGTGACTTTTCATACGGTTACAGAAGCGATTGCCATGGAGACGGCCTGTATAAAAGAAAAAATCCCTGGAAGAATCATTCCGGTACCGGGAGAGATTAAAGCAGGCTGCGGACTTTCCTGGGTCATGCCTGTTCATTGGGAAGGAGATATCCTGCAATGGATGGAACAGGAAGGTCTCAAGTGGGAATCTGCAGGGGAATATCTGATTTAGGAGTACAAACGAAAAATAATCAGAAAAATATATCATATATGTTAAAATGACAGCATATAATGACAAATGATTTGAAATAAAAATAGCGTTGACAAATAGTTTTACAATATGTTATAGTCAACCTGTCAGAGGTCACAAAATATGTTAAGTATCAGTATTCAAAGAAACTTATATATGCTCATAATTGGATGAGTGTTTCTACCAACTACCGTAATAGTTGTCTATAAGTTTCCTCGTGACGGGCAGGCGGCTTTTTTAGCTGCGCTGTTTGTGTTCACGTTTGGAGCGACAAAGGAGACGGTGGTTTTTTATTGCTTGGTTTTTAGGAACATTGCAATTTAACTGCCGTATTTTTGTATGTGCGAAGCAGGAGGTTCTATGACCAGTGATAAAAATTTTATACTAAAGGGAAACATTTGTTATAGTGAGGATGCCCATACGTTAAGAACGGTGGAGCAGGGTTTTTTAATATGCCAGAATGGAAAGTGCGCCGGGGTATTTCACAGCATACCTCAGCAGTTTCAGGATTTTTTGCTGATTGACTGTAACGATAAGCTGATTATTCCGGGACTGATTGATCTTCATATTCATGCACCGCAATATTCTTTCCGCGGTCTTTCCATGGATTTAGAGCTGTTAGACTGGCTGAATACCAATACGTTTCCGGAGGAAGCCAAATATGGCGATCTGGAATATGCAAAAAAGGCCTACCAGATATTTGCAGAAGCAATGAAGAGAAGTGGGACGACAAGAGCTTGTATATTTGCCACCATCCACGGGCCGGCCACGGAACTGTTAATGGATCTCATGGAAGAGACCGGTTTAAAGACGATGGTTGGTAAGGTTAATATGGACCGGAATTCACCGGATTATTTATGCGAATCAGGTGCGCAGGCGTCAGAGGCGGAAACAATCCTCTGGCTTTCTAAGACAAGAGGAAAGTATCAGAATGTAACTCCGATTCTGACACCCAGATTTATTCCGTCCTGTACTGATGATCTCATGGAACGGCTGGGAAGACTGAAAAGAAAATATAAACTGCCGGTTCAGTCTCATTTATCGGAGAATATAAGTGAGGTTGAATGGGTGAAACGTTTATGTCCCAGTACCGGGTGTTACGGAGAAGCTTATGATCAGTTCGGCATGTTCGGTGGGGAGGAAAAGACAGTAATGGCTCATTGTGTCTTTTCGTCTGAACAGGAGATTGAACTGATAAAAAAGCGGGGAGTCTATATTGCACATTGTCCCCAGTCCAACACCAATCTGGCTTCTGGTATTGCACCGATGCGTACCTATTTAGACCTGAAATTAAACGCAGGCTTAGGCACGGATGTAGCAGGAGGAAGCGGTGAGTCCATATTCCGCGCTATGGCAGATGCCATATCTGTATCAAAGCTGCGGTGGCGTCTTGTGGATTCTTCATTGAAACCTGTCACGATTGAGGAGGCATTCTATCTGGGAACTCTGGGAGGAGGCTCTTTCTTTGGAAAGGCAGGCAGCTTTCTGGAAGGTTATGAGTTTGATGCTCTGATTTTAGATGACAGCACTTTAAGTCATCCCCAGCCGCTAAGTACGAGGGAACGGCTGGAACGTTTTATCTACCTGTCGGATGACAGGCACATCGCGGGGAAGTATGTGGATGGGAAACGAATTTTTTAGAGCACCTAAGGAGGTAGGAAGTATGGAACGAATATTTCATTTATCTGAACATCACACAGATTTAAAAACAGAGATTATAGCCGGAATTACAACCTTTATGACGATGGCTTATATACTGGCTGTAAACCCAAGCGTTCTCGGGGCAGCCGGAATGGACAGCGGTGCAGTCTTTACGGCCACAGCGCTGGCATCCCTGGTTGCAACACTTTTAATGGCGGGTCTTGCAAATTATCCATTTGTACTGGCACCAGGAATGGGATTAAATGCTTATTTTGCATATACCGTAGTTCTGAATATGGGTTATTCCTGGGAGATGGCTCTGGCAGCCGTATTCGTCGAAGGTATTATCTTTATTCTGCTTTCACTGACCAATGTCCGTGAGGCGATATTTAATGCAATTCCAATGAATTTAAAACATGCAGTATCAGCTGGTATCGGTTTATTTATTGCATTTATCGGTCTTCAGAATGCAAAAGTAGTGGTTGACGGAGCGACTCTTGTAACCATGTATTCTTTTAAGACTTCCCTGACTGACGGAACCTTCAATTCTGTAGGAATCACTGTTTTACTTGCGATTATCGGTATCCTCATTACTGCAGTACTGGTTGTAAAGAATGTAAAAGGAAACATCCTGTGGGGAATTCTGGCAACCTGGGTTCTTGGTATGATCTGCCAGGCAGTTGGTCTTTACCAGCCCAATCCGGAACTTGGAATGTTCAGTGTATTCCCGGATTTTTCAAAAGGATTTGGAATTCCAAGCATGGCGCCCACATTTTTAAAGCTGGATTTTTCCAGAATTTTATCAGTGGATTTTCTGGTAGTCATGTTTGCATTTCTGTTTGTTGATATGTTTGATACACTGGGAACATTAATCGGTGTTGCCTCCAAAGCAGACATGCTTGATAAGGATGGGAAGCTTCCCCAGATTAAGGGTGCACTGATGGCAGATGCAGTAGGTACTTCTTTAGGAGCATTATTTGGTACATCCACAACTACAACTTTCGTGGAAAGCGCTGCAGGCGTGGCAGAAGGCGGAAGAACCGGATTAACAGCAGTGGTAGCAGCTATACTATTCGGTTTATCCCTGTTTTTATCCCCGATCTTTCTTGCGATTCCTTCTTTTGCAACAGCTCCGGCTTTGATCGTTGTTGGATTTTTAATGATGACATCGATTACGAAAATTGATTTTAACGATTTTACAGAGGCACTTCCATGCTACATTGCAATTATTGCCATGCCGTTTATGTACAGCATTTCTGAAGGTATTGCAATGGGTGTTATCTCTTATGTATTTATTAACGTTGTTACAGGCAGCGCGAAGAAAAAGAAAATCAGTATTCTTATGTATGTTTTAGCAGTACTCTTTGTGCTGAAATATATACTGATCTGATAGATTGACGAAAACGGCGGTGACATGGTCCCACCAGGCAGGAATTGCCTGAGTGAACCATGTCACCGCCGTTTTTCGTTGTTTCCATAGAAAAATTAATTCAAAAGCACAATGGCCAGATTTAAATATCCTGCAAATGTCACCCATAAAAGATAGGGAATCTCTCATTAGTGAAATTATTTCCCATTTTTCGGTAAAATAATATTTAATAAGATAGCGACCAGAGTTGCCACAACCACAGGAGAACGTCCAAAGATGGTGACTACCCAGGCAGGAAATGTGGAAAGCGCCGCCGTAGCCTGGGAGATTCCCATGCCAAGGGCTGCAGCAAGTCCTACGATTGAGGAATTACGGTAATTCATTTCTTCGGAGGTTACCAGTTTCATACCTGTCATTGCAATGGAGGCAAAGACAGATACGGTTGCGCCTCCTAACACACATTGGGGAATGGTGGTAAGCAGGGCTGAAAATTTGGGTATCAGGCCTGCAGCCAGTAAGAAGGCTGCAGTTAAACCCATAACATAACGGTTGACAACTTTTGTGGTGGTTACGATACCCACGTTCTGGCTGTAGGTCGCTGTGGGAAGTCCTCCTAAAAAAGCGCCAAAAATATTTGATACTCCATAGCCCATGATTGCGCCCTGTAGTTCCTTATTGGTTGGCTCTCTGTTTATAGAACCGCTGGTGGTAGCGGTAAAGTCACCAATTGCCTGAACCGAATTAATAGCGAATAAGAGTCCGATTGCAATGCAGGAAGAGGGTTCAAAGGTAATGCCAAAATGCAGAGGCTTTGGTATGTAAAATAAGGAAGCAGATGCAATGTTGGAAAAATTAACCATACCAAAAAGCAGTGCTGCCACATATCCCACCATGATGCCAATGAGAATGGAAGCCAGCTTATAGATACCCTTTCCAAAGTGGTTCAGTAAGGTGACCACAGTCAGTGTAAGGAAAGCAATGGTCCAATTTTGCCAGGATCCGTAGGAGGGGCTTGAGACTCCGCCGGCCATATAGTTGATGGCAGTAGGGTAGAGGGAGAGTCCAATGGTAAATACGACAGTTCCGGTAATGAGTGGGGGAAAAAATTTCCGGATCCGCATAACAGAAAATCCTACCAGAAATGCTACGATACCGCCGACGATCTGAGCCCCCAGAATTGCAGAGATTCCATAATCTGCAGCAATGGACTGCATACTGGGAACGTATGCGAAACTGATGCCCAGGATAACAGGGAGGGCAGAACCGAGACGGAATCCGTTCTTTTTCCCTATGGGAAAAAGCTGGAGGAGAGTGGACAGGGCGGAAACTACCAGGGCAGCCTGAATCAGGATGACCCGGTCTGAGTTTTCCAGTCCTGCGACGTTTGCTACAATGATGGGTGGTGTGACACAGCCGACGATCATTGCAACCAGGTGCTGTACTGCAAGGGGGATTGTGTGAGAAAATCTGGGGATGCCTTCGAGTTCAAAGATAGATGCATACTGTCTGTCTGATTGACTCATGGCATTGATACTCCTTTATTAGTTTACTGATGAATATGGGTTCCAGTGTTTCCAAGTATTCCTTCTTTTGCTTTTTCCAGCAGTGTTATCAGGGCAGTCCGGCCTTTCCCCGATTCGGCAAATTTCACGGCAGCCTCCACCTTGGGAAGCATGGATCCAGGTGCAAAGTGACCTTCACGTATGAACTGATGTGCCTGTTTGGCAGTGATGTCACTCAGCCATGTTTCGTCCTGTGTGCCATAGTTTAAGGCGATTTTTTCCACGGCTGTCAATATAATCAGGTGATCTGCGTCCAATTTCTCGGCCAGGAGTTCACTGGCAAAGTCCTTATCAATGACAGCACTGGCGCCCTTTAAGTGATTGCCATTTAAGGTAACCGGAATTCCTCCGCCTCCGCATGCAATCACCAGCTGTCCGCCGTCTACAAGAGATCGTATGGCCTCTATTTCGATGATATCCTGCGGCTTTGGAGAGGCGACCACACGGCGGTAACCTCTGCCGGCATCCTCCTTCATCAGGTATCCATATTTGGCTGAGGCCTCATCAGCCTGCTCCTTCGTCATAAAATGTCCGATTGGCTTGGAGGGATTTAAAAATGCCGGATCCTGCTCGTCCACGCGGATCTGGGTGATCATGGTGGTCACCGGAATATGTCTGATATTCCGGTTCACCAGTTCTTCTCTTAGTGCATTCTGCAGATCATAACCGATATAAGCCTGGCTCATGGCGACACAGACGGAAAGAGGGGTATTAGGCTGCGTGGAGTCCTCTCTGCACAATGCACTCATGGCATTGTTAATCATTCCCACCTGTGGGCCGTTTCCATGGGCAACCACCACCTCGCAGCCTTCTTCAATCAGATCCACGATGGCTTTTGAGGTGCTTTTGACTGCTGCCATCTGCTCTGGCAGGGTATTGCCAAGGGCATTACCGCCCAGGGCAATTACAATTCTCTTTTTTTTCTCCATATGAGTGATCCCCTTGGTCAGATTGAGAACTTACGCGGTGATTTCTTTTCCTCCAGCTTTTTAAATACCTCCTGGGGATTTTCAAACTTGCTTAAAAAGATCATGGCAGCAATCACGTATGGCTTATAGCTGGCTTCCTTATAGAGTGGATTTCTGTAACGGTCAAATACGGAAGCTTCTACTTCTCCGTCTTTGCAGCTGATATCGTTGATATCTGCAGGAAGGCAGTGAAGATAGAGTGCTTTTCCGTCCTTAGTAGTCTTCATCAGTTCTTCTGTACAGCACCAGTCCTTATGATTGGCATTCTGCGCCAGAAGCTCCTTCTCAAGCGCTTTGATTCCGTCCAAATCTCCATTGCCATAGAGATCGGTTCTCTTTTCCATGGCTGCAAACGGTGCCCAGCTCTTTGGATAAACGATGTCAGCATCTTGAAAAGCATCTGCCATATCATTGGATACCCGGAAGGAACCGCCTGATTTTTCTGCATTACTCTTAGCCACATCTAAAACTTCAGGCATGACCTCATAGCCTTCCGGATGAGCCAGTACCACTTCCATTCCCATACGTGTCATTAATCCGATCACACCCTGGGGAACAGATAAGGGCTTTCCGTAAGAAGGAGAGTAAGCCCAGGTCATGGCCAGTTTCTTGCCTTTTAGATTTTCAATTCCGCCGAATTCATGAATAATGTGGAGCATGTCTGCCATGGTCTGTGTGGGGTGGTCAATATCACACTGTAAGTTCACAAGTGACGGCTTCTGTTCCAGAATTCCATTCTTATATCCTTCTGTTACCGCATCGGATACCTGATGCATATAGGCATTGCCTTTTCCGATGTACATATCATCACGGATGCCGATTACATCTGCCATAAAGGAGATCATGTTGGCAGTTTCACGGACAGTTTCTCCATGGGCGATCTGAGATTTACCCTCGTCTAAATCCTGTACTTCCAGTCCCAGAAGGTTGCAGGCAGAAGCAAAGGAAAAACGGGTACGGGTGGAGTTATCGCGGAATAAGGAGATTCCAAGTCCGCTTTCAAAAACCTTTGTAGAGATGTTGTTTTCTCTCATAAAGCGGAGGGCGTCGGCAACGGTAAAGACTGCTTCCAGTTCGTCATCCGTTTTCTCCCAGGTTAAAAAGAAGTCATTTTCATACATCTCCTTGAAATTTAAGGAATTCAGTTTGTCGATATAATCCTGTAAGGTTTTCATAATGTTGTAAGCCTCCTGATAGTGGTTTTATTCATTGCAGTAAACAGTGGGAAGTGCGGCATATACGGCTGCACAGGTGACAAGGTCCTGCTTCCAGGTCTTTTCATTCGGCGCATGGGCCTGTGCCTCTGCTCCCGGGCCAAAGCCGATGCATGGAATCTGATTACGTCCCATGATGGAAACACCGTTGGTGGAAAAAGTCCATTTGTCGGTAAGAGGACGTGCAAGCCGCATGGAAACTGTCTCCTCAGAACCGATTCTGGTATTCCCGTATAAGGACTTATAAGCTTCTTCCAATGATCTTGTTACTTTATGATCCTCAGGAATGACCCAGGTCGGGAAGTAACATTCGATTGGATAGGTAAGGTCTTTATAGGAAGGACGGGAATACTCATACATGGAAACGGTGACATCGTCTCCGTATTTCTTAACATTTGGAAGGCTGCGGATCTCCTCCAGACAGCTTTCCCAGGTTTCCCCTGCTGTCATACGGCGGTCTAAGGAAACAGAACAGGAGTCGGCTACTGCACAGCGGCTTGGTGATGTGAAGAAAATCTCTGAGACGGTAATGGTCCCTCTGCCTAAAAAGTTCGCTTCTTTCCACTGGGTATTATGAGCTTCCTCAAGCATTTTAGTAAGTCCCTTAATCTCATTGCCCTCTGCTGCATCATTCTCATTAAGAGAACGGACATCCTGAAGAATATCAGCCATCTTATAGATCGCATTGTCTCCCCGCTCCGGTGCAGATCCGTGGCAGGAGATTCCCTTTACATCAACCCGTATTTCCATACGTCCTCTCTGCCCGCGGTAGATTCCGCCATCCGTGGGTTCGGTGGATACTACAAATTCCGGACGGATCTTATCTTCATTGATAATGTACTGCCAGCAGAGTCCGTCGCAGTCTTCCTCCTGTACGGTACCGGTAACAAGAACGGTGTATTTGTCACTTAAGAGCCCTAGATCCTTCATAATTCTGGCACCGTAGACAGCGGATACCAGTCCGCCGCACTGGTCGGAGACACCTCTTCCTCCGATTTCCGTATCGGTTTCGTAGCCTTCGTAAGGATCAAAATTCCAGTTGGACTTATTGCCGATTCCTACCGTATCAATGTGGGCATCGAAACCGATCAGTGTCTTTCCTGTTCCCATAAATCCAAGCACATTGCCCATGGGATCAATCTGTACTTTGTCAAACTCAAGCTTTTCCATCTCCTGTGCAATCCGGTCAATGTGAGCTTTTTCATCGCAGCTTTCCCCGGGGAATTTTACGATGTCACGCAGAAATTTTGTCATATCTGCTTCATAGTTTTTAGCTGCTTCTTTAATTTTTTCGTAATCCATGCTAATACCTCCGTTTTTATGAATGGCTAACGTTCTTTTCCTTCCCAGACAATGGCTTTATAACGGTCAGGATCTGTATCTCCTTCTGTGGAGAAAAGAAGAACTTTAGAATCTTTGTTAAGTCCCAGGTGATCTCTTAAGGCCTGACAGGAGTCATCCTTCATAATGGAAGCTAAAACTCCAAATGGTGCAGCACCTGATTCTCCCGATGTAACAGGAGCATCTCCTTTTATTGGCGCAGCCAGCATTCTCATACCTTCGGCAGCAGCCCAGTCAGGAGCAGAAATAAATGTGTCGGTATGATTCTTTAAAATATCCCAGGAGATCGTATTAGGCTCTCCACAGGCAAGACCGGCCATAATGGTCTGCATATCGCCGTCCACGATCCGGATATTGCCGTCTCCGGCTTTGGCGCCTTCATAAAGACAGGCAGCCACATCTGCTTCCACCACAACACAGACAGGCGGATTCTCAGGATAGCGGTTTTTAAAGTATCCAACCACTGCTCCGGCGAGAGATCCCACACCTGCCTGGACAAACACATGTGTGGGTTTTTCGCACTCGTATGCCATAAGCTGTTCGTCAGCTTCCATGACCATGGTGCCGTACCCCTGCATGATCCAGGCCGGGATTTCCTCGTAACCATCCCAGGCGGTATCCTGTACAACAACGCCGTTCTTCACCTTTAAAGCCGCATCAGCAGCCATGCGGACGCATTCGTCGTAGTTGAATTCCTCAATGGTTACATCTGCTCCTTCTGCTTTAATGTTGTTAAACCGGTTTAATGTAGTACCTTTTGGCATAAAGACAACTGCCTTCTGTCCAAGCTGGCGGGCAGCCCAGGCAACACCTCTTCCGTGATTGCCGTCTGTTGCGGTAAAAAAGGTGGCCTGACCGAATTCTTCCTTTAACGCTTCGGAGGTCAGCACCTGAAATGGAAGATCAGAGACTTCTTTTCCAGTCTGCTTTGCCACATACTTAGCCATGGCATAAGAGCCGCCTAAAACCTTAAATGCATTTAAGCCGAACCGGTAAGATTCATCTTTTATGTAAATCTCACCTAACTCAAGGTAGTCTGCCATATGGGGGAGCTTTGTGAGAGGAGTTTCTTTGTACCGGGGGAAACTCTTGTGGAAGTTTCTCGCCTTTAAAATCTCCTCAGGCGCCATAACAGGCAGATGTCTGTCATCGGTTTTTGGCATGGTGTTTACAGCCCATTCAATTGGTTTCATATCTGCACATTCTCCTTTATAATAAAATAGAATCATCGTGTTTCGTCTGCAGGCTGCTTAAGCCTTTTCTTTGTTTGCATCCATATAGCTGTATAAAGTGAATTTTGATATACCGAAAAAGCTGGATACCTTGTCACCTGATTTTGTAATGAGAAATGCGCCTGCGTCATTGAGATACTGAATAGCAGCCACTTTGTCATCCTTCGTCATCAAGGCTACCGGTTTTCCAACTAAAGCAACAGACTGATCGATTAAAGTGTCCAGCAGATCATTGACATTATGGGTGATTTTTTTAGGTTCCTTATTGTGATCTCCCGCAGTTTCACCGGTGGAAATAAGGGATTTAACCGCATTCTCCACGGTAAGCAGTCCGGTGATGTCATAGTTTAATGCAAGGATGTAGTCAACGGTATGATCGCTTCCCCTGATATACATGGTGCTGGATTTCAGTATCCGGCCATCCTCGGTTCTTGTGAGATAGGAGAGGCGGTCTTTTAATAGATCAGGATCCTTTTTTAAAGTCTCCAGAACAATCTCAGAAGGCCCGTCTCCGATTTTACGGTTGCTGACCTGGCCGTTTTCAATAAAAACGATGGAGTTTTCCATGTTTTCCTTGTGCAGGTCATGAATCACCACTTCGCATTGATTGCCAAAGTGGGCTGCCATTCCCTGCGCAATCTGTGTCAGTAACTGAAGCTTTGAGTCCATTTTTCCTCCTCCTTACAGGTTCGTTGTTAAATTCATCATAGCATAAAAAATTTTAATTACAAGTGGTTTTCTAAAAATTTTTTAGGTTTACTAATTTTTTTTGTAAATCATACTTGCATTTCTCAAAGTGAAATGATAAACTGTTTTTAAACGAAAGCTATAGTATAATGTGCATAAAAAAATAAGCTTAAAAAGATAAAAAGAAAGCAAATTGCGAAAATAAAGTATTGGCCTTCAAAATTTATCCTGTCAGGTTTGTATACATAAGAAAATTAGCAATTTACTTTCGGATCTTAGAAAATGGAAAAGGAGATGGAATCATGCTGATAATTGGTAATGGAAGAATGATCACAAGAGATCCCGGGAATCCGTTTCTGGAAGACGGAGCAGTGGCAATGGAAGACGGGGTGATAAAAAAGATTCTGACTACCGGTGAACTTAGAAAGGAATATCCTCAGGCAGAATACATTGATGCCAGGGGTGGGGTCATTATGCCATCCTTTTTAAATACCCATGAGCATATTTACAGCTCCTTTGCCAGAGGATTAGCCATTGACGGGTATAATCCCCATGGATTTCTGGAGATTCTTGATGGACTCTGGTGGACCATAGACCGGAATTTGACATTGAATGATGTCTATTTAAGCGCTATGGCAACCTATGTGGATTCCATTAAGAATGGAGTGACAACTGTATTTGACCATCATGCCAGCTTCGGGCAGATCAGAGATTCCTTATTCCGGATCGGGGAAGCTGCAGGTAAAACCGGAATCAGAACCTGCTTATGCTATGAGGTCTCCGACCGCGCAGGAGAGGAAAAAGCGAGAGAAGGAATTCTTGAGAACGAGGCATTTATCCGACACGCTGGTTCTGATGATTCGGATATGATTGCAGGCATGATGGGAATGCATGCCCAGTTTACCATATCGGATCAGACCATGGAATTTGCGGCATCCCATAAACCGGACGGGACAGGCTATCATATACATGTGGCAGAAGGGATTGAGGATCTTCATGACTGCCTTCATAAGTATGGCAAGCGGATTATTGACCGACTTATGGACTTTCGGATTCTCGGAGAGAAGACACTTTTGGGACATTGCATCTATATTAATCCCCATGAGATGGATCTAATTCATGATACGGACACTATGGTGGTGCACAATCCGGAATCCAATATGGGCAATGCCTGCGGATGTCCTCCCACGATGGAACTGGTGAAACGTGGGATTTTAACCGGTCTTGGAACAGACGGTTATACCCACGATATGCTGGAGTCCTATAAGACAGCCAACGTGCTTCATAAACACCATCTATGTGATCCCAATGCAGCCTGGAGTGAGGTTCCAAAGATGCTTTTTGAAGGAAATGCAAAGATTGCAGGCAGATATTTTAAGAAACAGCTGGGAGTTTTAAAGGAAGGTGCAGCTGCTGATGTCATTGTAACGGATTATATCCCGCTGACCCCCATGAACGCAGACAATGCAAACAGCCATATTCTGTTTGGCATGACCGGACGCAGCGTGGTAACCACCATATGTAACGGTAAGGTTCTTATGAAAGACAGAACCCTTATAGGAATTGATGAAGAGAAGCTTATGGCAGAATGCAGAGAAGCTGCAAAAGGGCTTGCTGCACGGATCAACGGACGATAAACAGACAGGAGGATATCTATGGGAGACAAAATGACACCAATGCCCTTTGCGCAGTTAATGGACTGGGTGATGGGAGAGCATAAAAAGAAAAAATCGGTTTTTGGAGTATACCGTCCTTATCTGGCGGCTGAGTCACATAACAGGGAGCTCTTTGGCAGAACCCTTGAGACCCCCATCGGACCTGCGGCCGGTCCCCATACCCAGCTGGCCCAGAACATTGCAGCTGCTTACTATGCAGGAAGCCGATTCTTCGAGCTGAAGACTGTGCAGATATTAGACGGAGATGACCTGCCGGTAGAAAAACCCTGTATCAGGGCAGAGGATGAGTGTTACAACTGCGAATGGTCTACCGAACTTTATGTTCCCCAGGCACAGGAGGAGTATATCAAAGCCTGGTTTATCCTGTCTTTTATGGCAAAAGAGTACGGTTTAGGCCGTATGGATGGATTTCAGTTTAATATGAGTGTGGGATATGATCTGGAGGGAATCAAATCCCCCAAGATCAATTCTTTCATTGACTGTATGATGGAAGCAGGAGAGACGGAAACGTTTCAGTCCTGCAGGCAGTATCTTCTGAATCATGTGGAGGAGTTTCGGCATGTGACAAAAGAGGATATAGAAGCTATCTCTTCACGGATCTGCAATTCTGTTACCCTTTCTACCTTACATGGATGTCCGCCTCAGGAGATTGAACGGATAGCTGTGTATTTAATAGAAGAAAAGGGACTGAATACCTTTATTAAATGTAATCCCACACTACTGGGATATGAATTTGCCAGAAATACTCTGGACGAGATGGGATATGACTATGTTTCCTTTGGTGAGTTCCATTTTCTTGACGATCTTCAGTATGAAGATGCGGTTCCCATGTTGCAGCGGCTTATGGCACTGGCCAAGGAACGCGGATCAGAGTTTGGCGTAAAGCTGACCAATACCTTTCCTGTTGATGTTAAAAATGGTGAGCTCCCCAGCCAGGAGATGTACATGTCAGGAAGGTCTCTTTTCCCTCTTTCTATGGCACTGGCAGCCAGACTTTCCAAAGAATTTAACGGAGCGCTTAGAATCTCCTTTTCCGGCGGCGGTGATTATCATAACATCCAAAAGATTACAGATGCTGGGATCTGGCCGGTTACAGTTGCTACCACCCTTTTAAAGCCGGGGGGTTACCAGAGACTTCTTCAGATGGCAGAACAGACGCGGGAGACCAGCGTTTCATTTCAGGGAGTGGATGTTACTAAAGTCTCAAAACTGGCGAAAGATTCGGTTACAGATTCACATTATACAAAAGCCCTTAAGCTTCTGCCTGAGAGAAAGATGAAAAAACCAGTTCCCTTGCTGGACTGCTATACAGCACCCTGTCAGGAGGCCTGTCCCATACATCAGGATATCACCACATACTTAAAACTGTCAGGTCAGGGAAATTACGAAGAGGCCATGGAAGTGATTGCAGAGAAAAATCCCCTTCCGTTTATAACCGGTTCCATATGTGCCCATAACTGTATGAACATGTGTACCAGGAATCATTACGAATCTCCAGTAAATATAAGAGGAGCCAAGCTGCTTTGTGCAGAAAAGGGATTTGAAGGTTATTGGAAAACCATTAAAAAAGGCGGCCTGACTGGTAAAAAAACAGCAATTATCGGAGGCGGTCCTGCAGGTCTTTCCGCCGCATATTTCCTGACAAAGTCTGGTATGCCTGCCACAATATTTGAAAAAAGCGGTTCGTTAGGCGGAGTGGTCAAAAACGTTATTCCTGATTTTAGAATATCAGGGCATGTGATTGATAAGGATATTGAATTATGTCTCTCGTATGGGGCAGAGGTAAGGCTGAATACGGAAATAACAGATCTGTCTGCATTGAAAAACCAAGGATTTGATTCAATCATTCTGGCAGCAGGTGCAAGCGAGCCGGGAGTTCTGAATCTGAAGACAGGCGAAACCATAAATGCCCTGCATTTTCTGAGTGAGTACAGAAAAAAGGATAAAAATGTAGATATTGGAAAGAAAGTTGCAGTAATCGGCGGAGGCAATACGGCGATGGATACGGCAAGAGCAGCGGTCAGAACCCAGGGCGTAGAAGGGGTTTCCCTTATTTACCGGAGAACAAAACGATACATGCCTGCAGATGAGGAGGAATTGCTGCTTGCCATGCAGGATGGCGTAAAATTTATGGAGCTATTATCTCCTGCAGAGTTGGTTCACGGACAGCTGATCTGCAGTGTGATGAAGCTTGCCGCTGCAGACGAAAGCGGAAGAAGGGCTGTTATAGAAACAACTGAGACTGTTTCCATACCTGCAGATACGGTCATAGCGGCAGTTGGCGAAGGAATTCCAAAAGAGTTTTACTTAAAGAACGGCATTGAATTAACAGGCAGGGGAAGAGTTCTTGTGAATGAGGAGACGTTAGAAACAAGCGTATCCGGAGTATATGCAATAGGCGATGGGCTTTTTGGTCCGGGAACTGTGGTAGAAGCTATCAGAGATGCCAGAATGACGGCAGAAGCCATTCTGGGGAAGAAAGCTGCCAGGGATTTTGATAACCTGCCAGCTGATCCTGATAAACTCTACGATAAAAGAGGTATCTTAAAAGAAACACTTGATGATCAGGAAGAAAATACCAGGTGCCTTGGTTGTAAAAGCATCTGCGAAAACTGCGCAGAGGTCTGTCCGAACCGCGCTAATCTGGCACTTATGGTTCCGGGACTGACAAAGCATCAGATCCTTCATGTGGATTATTTATGCAATGAATGCGGAAACTGCAGAAGCTTTTGTCCATATGACAGCGCCCCGTATATTGATAAATTCACTCTGTTTGCCAATGAAGCTGATTTAAATCACAGTAAGAATCAGGGATTTACCGTGATTGACAGAAAAACCGGTGCATTCCTTCTTAAATATATGGGAAGTCTGTATACGGGGAAAAAAGGGGAAGCGGTTGATGCAGTTCCTGAAGGGCTTTTAAAGATTGTGGAAACCGTTATAAATGACTACGATTATCTGTTAAGATAAGAAAGTGGGTGAAGCAATGGTTCGTTTCCTGGTAAACGGAGAGATTGTAACAGTACCGGAAGAAAGGAAGCTGATTGACGTTTTAAGAATTGATCTGGGGCTTAAGTCTGTAAAAGACGGATGCAGCGAAGGTGCCTGCGGAACATGTACGGTCTTAATAGACGGAAAGGCTGTAAAAGCCTGTGTTCAGAAAGCTGCCAGAATGGAGGGGAAATCTGTTGTGACGGTAGAAGGACTGTCTGACAGAGAAAAGGAAGTATTTGTTTATGCCTTTGGGTCAGCGGGGGCTGTTCAGTGCGGCTTTTGCATTCCCGGCATGGTAATCTGTGCAAAGGCCCTCATTGATGAAAATCCTGATCCAACAAGGAAAGAGGCCGCCTTTGCAGTGCGGGGGAATATCTGCCGCTGTACCGGATATAAGAAGATTATTGATGCCATTCTTCTTGCAGCCAGGCTGTTTCGGGAAGACGTCAGGGATTTAAAAGCTCCTGAAGTAAAGTCTGTGGGTCAGCGGGTTCATCGCCTGGATGTGCCGGAAAAAGTGCTGGGCTACGGGGAGTACGTAGATGATATGGAAGTGGAAGGCTTAATCTACGGAAGTGCGGTGCGAAGCAGATATCCCAGGGCAAGGATTCTTTCTATAGACAGTTCAAGAGCCAAAGCTCTGCCTGGAGTCCGCGCAGTCTTAACCGCTAAGGATGTTCCGGGAAAGAATAAAGTGGGACATCTAAAAAAGGACTGGGATACCATGATCGCGGAAGGTGAGATAACCAGATATGTGGGAGATGCAGTCTGTCTTGTAGCGGCCGATACTCCTGAGATACTGGAAGAAGCGAAGAAGTTGATCCGAATTGAATACGAGGAACTTCCGGGAGTTTTTTCTCCAGAAGAAGCTTTAAAGCCGGATGCACCTCTGGTTCATGATACGGGTAATATTTTAGCCCATGAACATCTGATAAGAGGAGATGCGAAAAAAGCCATAGAAAATTCCGCATATTCTGTAACCATGCATTATGAGACTCCGTTTACAGAGCATGCATTCCTGGAACCGGAGTGTGCAATAGCCATCGTGGACAGGGAAGAGGAAGATGCTGTTATCTATTCCTCCGATCAGGGAACCTATGATACGCAAAAGGAATGTGCCGGAATGCTGGGTTTTGAGCTTTCAAAGGTTCATGTCATCAATAAACTGGTAGGAGGGGGATTTGGCGGAAAAGAGGATATGTCCGTTCAGCATCATGCGGCTCTTTTGTCCTATCATACCAAAAGACCTGTTAAGGTAAAGCTGACGAGGAAAGAAAGCATCATGGTTCATCCAAAACGCCACCCTGCTTCCATGGAATTTACCACTGCCTGTGATGAGAATGGCAATCTGACTGGTATGACGGCAGTAGTCGTAACGGATACCGGAGCTTACGCTTCTCTGGGAGGACCTGTTCTCCAGCGGCTTTGCACCCATGCGGCAGGACCCTACCATTATCAGAACATTGACATTGAAGGGACAGCCGTCTATACCAACAATCCGCCTGCAGGAGCGTTTCGCGGATTCGGAGTCACACAAAGCTGCTTTGCAATTGAATGTAATTTGAATCTGCTGGCGGAAAAAGTTGGGATCAGCCCATGGGAAATCCGTTACCGCAACGCGATCAGGCCTGGGCAGGAGCTTCCAAACGGTCAGATCGCTGCAGAAGGAACGGCTCTTGTGGAAACCTTGCTTGCAGTAAAGGATCATTATGAAAGCCACCCTTATGCAGGAATTGCCTGTGCCATGAAAAATGCCGGAGTGGGAGTGGGGCTTCCTGACTGGGGAAGATGCAGGCTTACCATTGAAGATAGCATGGTTCATATCCGGTCAGGAGCCTCCTGCATCGGTCAGGGACTTGGTACCGTACTGGAGCAGATTGTGTGTGAAACCCTTGACATTACTGGAGATCAGGTTGTTTATGTGGCGGCTGAAACTAATTTGGCACCTGATTCCGGAACCACCTCCGGCTCCCGCCAGACTCTGGTAACCGGGGAAGCAGCCAGACGTGCATGCGGTCTGATTCTTCAGGATTTAAAGGCAGGAAACCAGTTGTCTTCTTTAAACGGAAAAGAATATTTTGGGGAATATCTGGCTGCCACAGATCCTATGGGAAGCGATAAAAAGAATCCGGTATCCCATGTGGCATACGGTTTCGCCACCCAGGTAGTCTGTTTAAAGGAAGATGGCACAGTGGAGCAGGTGATTGCAGCCCATGATGTGGGAAAGGCCATTAATCCGCTGTCTGTAGAGGGACAGATTGAGGGGGGCGTGATCATGTCACTGGGATACGCTCTGACAGAGGAATTTCCGCTGGATCATGGTACACCCCTTGCAAGGTTCGGAACACTGGGACTGTTTCGTGCAGATAAGACACCGGATGTCCAAAGTATAATTGTCGAACGAAATCACGATCCCCTTGCTTATGGGGCAATTGGAATCGGAGAGATTACCTCTATTCCCACTGCACCAGCTGTCCAGGGCGCTTATTATAAGCATGATGGTGTATTCCGTACCACCCTCCCCCTGGAAGAGACGGCGTATCGGAAAAAGAAAAAATGACCGTAAAAAGGCGCAGGAGAAGAAATTATTTTCTCTGCGTCTTTTTAGGATTGACAAGAAACGGGGAACAGGGGAAAATAGATTGTATAGACCGGTATGCAGACAGAAATACCGGATTATCAGAAAGGAAGTGGATGTGCTGTGAAGACGTTGTTAAAAGGTGGAACCGTAGTTTCAGGAAGTAAGACTGCAGCAGCAGATGTTCTCATGGAGGATGGAAAAATTCTGGCAGTGGAACAGAAGATTGATGAGGCGGATGCCAAGATCATCGATGTTTCCGGCAGGCTTTTATTCCCGGGATTTATTGATGCCCATACTCATTTTGATCTTCATGTTGCAGGGACTGTAACTGCTGATGATTTTAAGTCAGGAACCAAAGCGGCTTTAGCCGGAGGAACCACCATGATCATCGATTTTGCCACTCAGTACCAGGGAGAAAGTCTCCATCAGGCTTTGAATAACTGGCATAAAAAAGCGGATGGCAATGCATCCTGTGATTATGGGTTTCACCTTGCCATATCGGACTGGAACCATTCTGTAAACGAAGAGCTTGACACCATTATTTCTGAAGGTGTGACTTCCTTTAAGCTGTATATGACTTATGACGAGATGTATATGGCGGATAAAAAGATTTACCAGATTTTAAAGCGTTTAAAAGAGGCTGGGGGAATTGCTGGTGTACACTGTGAAAACAAGGGAATCATAGAGGCTTTAGTGGAGGAAGAAAAAGCAAAGGGGAATTATTCCGTTAATGCACATAAAAAATCAAGACCAGCGGCGGTAGAAGCAGAAGCAGCAGGCCGTCTATTAAAGATTGCCCAGGTAGCGGACTGCCCGGTTATCATCGTACATTTAAGTTCAGAAGCCGGTTACAAAGAGATTTTATATGCAAGAGAAAGAGGGCAGGAGGTATATGTGGAAACCTGCCCACAATATCTGATTTTTAATGATGATGTTTATGATCTTCCTGGTTTTGAGGGAAGTAAGTACGTGATTTCTCCTACAATCAAGAAGGCATCAGACCGGAAGAGGCTGTGGGAGCTTTTAAAGGCGGATCAGATCCAGACCGTATCCACCGACCACTGCAGTTTTACTTTGGCACAAAAGGCAGCAGGAAGTAAGGACTTTACAAAGATACCAAACGGCATGCCTGGAGTGGAGGCACGTCCAGCCTTAATGTACAGCTTCGGGGTAAAAAAGTATGGACTGACTGTGGAACAGATGTGCCGTCTTCTCTCTGAAAATCCGGCAAAGCTTTACGGGGTCTATCCAGAAAAAGGCGTCATAGCTCCAGGAAGTGATGCAGATATCGTGGTATGGAATCCGGAGTCCAGGTGGACGATGTCAGTTGACAATCAGGTTGCACATGTGGACTACTGTCCATTTGAGGGAATAACCGTTGAGGGAAAAGCAGAGCTTGTATTCTTAAAAGGCCGTCTGGCTGCAGAGAATGGAAAAGTTCTGGTGGAAAAGACAGGCTCTTATGTGGCAAGAAACAAGCATATGGGGCTGGCACAATGGAATTAAAAAGCGTATATGCGTTTGAAGAGTCAGATGGTAAAATAAAACTAAAAAAGAAGAACTCACTGTGGGAAGCACTCAGCCTTTCTATAAAAGAACCGGAAATCATAGCTTTTACAGGAGGCGGAGGCAAGACAACTGCCATGTTTTCTCTTGCAGAGGAATTAGCGGGCTGTGGAAAAAGAGTGATTGTCACCACCAGCACACATATTTACAGGCCAGTTGACAGGGTCGTGGCAGAGGCGGCTGATTATAAAACAGTCAGTGATTTTCTTGCCGTAAATAAGGAACATTTTTCTTCTCCTTCCGGCTGGACTCTGGTGACCGGCCAGCACGCCAGAGAGGGGAAGCTAAAAGGAATGGAACTGGCGGAACTGGAAAAGCTGGTTCAACTTTGTGACGTACTTCTTGTAGAGGCAGATGGCGCAAAATGTCATCCAATTAAGATTCCGCGGACAGGAGAGCCGGTTTTACCAAAAAATACTTATGCAGTAATCGGCTGTGTTGGGCTTACCTGTATCGGTGAGCCCTGGGAGGAAGCGTGCTTTCGTTATGAACTGGCTCCCTGCATTTTTGGCAGCCGGACAATGGAAGACCGGATTACTCCGGATGCCGTTTCCCAGATTCTGACCAGCATAAACGGAACCCGGAAGGGAGCAGAATCCATGGAGTACCGCATTCTTTTCAATCAGGCAGATAGCGAAATACGGCTGTCACATGCCCAGGAAGCAGCAGAAGCAATGGGGAAACAATGGGCACAATACTGTGCGGTAACCAGTTTCCATACGAATGGCAACGAATACACGGGAACCAGAAAGGGGCTGACAAGATGAAGGAAATCAAAACGAAAGACGCAGCGGGGCATGTTCTTTGCCATGATATGACCCAGATTATACCAGGAGTGTCAAAGGAGGCAAGATTTAGAAAGGGGCATGTAGTAACAGAGGATGACATCCCTGTTCTGCTGTCAATGGGGAAGGAGCACCTATATGTCTGGGAGAAGGATGATACCATGTATCATGAGAATGAGGCGGCTGAAATATTGTGTGAATTATGCAGAAATGACCACATGGACAAAGGAGATGTAAAAGAGGGGAAAATCGAATTAAAATCCACAATACGGGGATTATTGAAAATAGATACCAGGCTGCTTGATGTGGTAAACAGTGCCGGAGACATGATGATTGCTTCCAGACATCCCAATACACCAGTGGAACCAGGGGATAAGCTGTGCGGAACCAGAGTAATTCCACTTGTAATAAAGAAGTATAAGATGGATTCAGTCAAAAGTCTTTGCAGCGGGAAAAAAATATTTGCCATTCTTCCCTATAATAATAAAAAAATCGGTATTGTAACAACCGGCAGTGAGGTATACTGCGGAAAGGTCAAAGATGCCTTCGGTCCCGTATTAAGAGCCAAAGCAGAAGAATTTGGAGGAGAGATTATAGGGCAGACAGTGACTGATGACAATCCGGAACATACTACAGAAGCGATTCTTGATTTTATCAGTCAGGGAGCGGATATGGTCCTGGTCAGCGGAGGTATGAGTGTGGATCCGGACGATAAAACTCCTCTGGCAATCCGAAACACAGGGGCTGAAGTGGTGTCCTATGGTGCCCCTGTCCTGCCTGGAGCCATGTTTCTTCTATCCTATTACCGGAAAGACGGTAAGAACATACCAGTAGCAGGACTTCCGGGTTGTGTGATGTATGCCAGACGAACGGTATTTGATTTAGTCTTGCCGCGCCTGATGGCAGACGATCCGGTAACAAAGGAAGAACTGGATAAGCTTGGAAAAGGAGGGTTATGCCTTTCCTGTGAGGAATGCCATTATCCAAACTGCGGATTTGGGAAGGGCTGGTAGGATGAAAATATTGATTAAAGGTGCCGGTGATCTGGCTTCCGGAATTGCCTGCCGTCTGCACCGCTGCGGATTTTCAGTAGTAATGACGGAACTTCCGGTGCCGACCACAGTAAGACGGACTGTGGCATTTTCCAGAGCTGTTTACGAAAACAGCGTTGAGGTGGAAAATGTTACCGGTGTGTTATGCACCAGCATGGAAGATATAGAGAAAACCTGGTCAAAGGACCAGGTGGCTGTGGTGATTGATGAAGAATGCCGCATCCGTAAGGAATTAAATCCGGATGCAGTAGTAGACGCCATCATAGCGAAAAAAAATCTGGGAACAAGAATTAAGGATGCAGACATTGTCATAGGAGTTGGACCTGGTTTTACTGCAGGAGTGGATTGTCATGCAGTGGTAGAGACAAAACGGGGCCATGACCTGGGCAGATGCATCTGGAAGGGAAGTGCATTTCCCAATTCAGGAGTTCCCGGAATTATAGGCGGTTATGATAAGGAACGGATTATCCGTGCGGTAAAAAACGGGATATTTCACCCTGCAGTTACCATTGGAACAGTTGTAAAACAAAATGATGTGGTTGGATATGTGGATGATTTATCGGTGTTGGCTGAAGTGGGGGGAGTTGTAAGAGGACTGCTTCAGGATGGAGTGACTGTCTTTAGCGGAATGAAATCAGGAGATATTGATCCCAGAGGGGTGACACAATACTGTTATACCATATCAGATAAGGCATCAGCTATAGGGGGAGGCGTATTAGAGGCTGTATTAAGCCTCAGAAAGAAGAGTTTTACTGAGAAAGAAAGGGTTTCGCAATGAATATGACACTGATTCTTCTGGCAGCAGGAGACAGCTTGCGGTTTAACGGCAATAAGCTGCTTTATGAAATGAATGGAAAGCCTATGTACCGCTGTATTATAGAAGAAATTGATCAGCTTCCGGGTGGTTTGTTTACCAGAAAACTGATTGTGACCCAGTATGATGAGATAATGGATTACATGAAGGATTCCGGATATAAAATCATTGTAAACAAAGACAGTAAACTTGGTATTTCACATTCCATTCATCTGGCTTTAAAGGAACTGGAAAATGAAGACACGGATTTTTTGTTTGCAGTCTGTGATCAGCCTTATTTACATTCCTCTACCATAGAATCTCTGGTGCGCGGATTTAAAGGTAGCAAAAAAGGGCTTGCCTGTTTAAGCTGCGAAGGAGAATTAGGCAATCCTGCCTTATTTTCCAGCAGGTATCGTAAGGAATTGATGGAACTAAAGGGTGACAAAGGCGGAAAAAGAATTATAAGAGCCCATATGTCTGATGTGTTTCTTTTAGAGGCAGCAGACCCTGCAGAGTTACAGGATATAGATATCAGACCCCGGTAAAACAGGGAATATTTAAGTAGGAAGACATGGCTTTTTAAGGCTGTGTTTTTTTATTTCCAATTTCATCCAATGATAGAAAAAAATCACTTATTAGTTTCCAGAATAATGAAAATCGTGTATAATAAAATCATCAAAGGAGGGGCGCTATGTGGAAAAGGCTGAGTGAACATTTCCTTGTGTTAAGTAAAAGCAGAAAGGAATTGAAGCAGGAAGGGATCAGGATCTGTGTCATTTATTTCCTGCTGAGTTTGTTCTGGATATTAAGTTCTGACAGATTGGTTCCTGCTGTTGTCAGTAATTTCCGCACAGTCATGCTTTTTAGTATGATGAAGGGAGTCATGTTTGTATTATGTACAACCATATTTTTATATTATTTGATAATCAGACTCTTAAATAAAGCAGGTCTGGCTGAAGAAGAACTGGGCAGAAGTTATGAAGAATTGAAGACGCAATACGAAAAGATCGGCCTTTATGATCAGAAGCTGTTGGAAAGTGAAGAGAAATACCGGACAATCATTGCCCATATGCAGCTTGGAATGGCTCTCTTTAAGGGAGAGGATGAAACCGATATCAGGCACTATAAGCTCATTGATGTAAACCCATACTATGAGGAACTGGCGTGTGACCAGGAAGAATCTGTTCTTGGAAGATATTTTTGTGAGATACATGACAATCTGGAGCCGGACATATGGGAACTGCTTGTAAAGACTGTAAAAACCGGTGAACCTGCCCGCTATGAACGTTTTCAGCACAGGATGAATGTATACTATGAAGTGATTGTATTCTGTCCGGGGCAATTCCAGCTTGCCCTGATAATTAATAATATAACAGAGCGAAGACTGGCGCAGCAGAGACTGAATTATTTAAGCTATCATGATCCCCTTACAGGTCTGTATAACAGAAGATATTTTGAAGAACAGCTGAGGCTTCTGGATCAGGAGTATAACTATCCCCTGGTGATTACCATGGCAGATATTAACGGGCTGAAGCTGATCAATGATTCATTTGGTCATTCGGCAGGAGATGAATACATAAGAAAAGCTGCAGCTGTACTCCGGAGCAATACCCGCAGCCAGGAT
>NZ_JAWONS010000001.1:0-414 GCF_033342255.1 Clostridium boliviensis | reverse complement strand
CCGCAATCGCAGCCGGGACAGTCGGGAGATCGGGATGGTTGATATCGACGAGGTGGTGGGGAGGGCGGAACTGGTTCTCTTTCCCTTGGACCGCATTCAGCTACTCATCCGATGACGGTTGGAGGAGGATGGCGGCATGTTGTTTGACAGTCACGCGCATCTAAACGACGAGCGATTTGAGGAGGATCGGGACGAAGTGATCCGGAGAGCGCAGGAACAAGGCGTCTCCCGGATTCTCAATATCGGATTCAACCGGGAAACGATAGAAACGACCCTTTCCCTGGTGGAACAATACGATTTCATTTATGCGGCGGTGGGTTGGCATCCCCATGATGCCGCGACGATGACCGATGAGGATTTGAAATGGATCCGCTCCCTGACCGAGCACCCCAAGGTGGTGGCGCTCGGGGAAAT